>JAFZLN010000054.1 GCA_017551465.1 Bacilli bacterium | reverse complement strand
CCATGGATATCTCCCGCGGATATGGCTATATCAAAATTGCTGACGATATGATTATTGAACCAGAAAAGATTAAAGACTTTAAGAGTAATCAAATCGTGGTTATTTGTACCGGCTCACAAGGTGAACCAATGGCCGCTTTAAGTAGAATCGCTAATGGCGAACATAAAGATATTCATATTGCTCCAGGTGACACTGTTGTCTTCTCTAGCTCTGCTATTCCTGGTAATGGTATTATGATTGATCACGTTGTTAACCAATTAACAAGATGTGGCGCGGATGTTGTTACTAATTCCATTCTTAATGATATCCACTCCTCTGGTCACCCATCTAAGCAAGAATTAAGATTGGTCTTAAAATTATTTAAACCTAAATATTTCATGCCAATGCACGGCGAATATAGAATGCTTTTAATTCATTCTAAGATTGCCAGTGAAGTTGGTATTCCAGAAGATCATAGTTTCGTTTTAGATAACGGGGACTGCTTAACTTTAAGTAAAGGTAAGATCACACGTGGTTATCCAGTGGAACATGGTAATACCTATATTGATGGTAAAGATATTAAAGGTTTAGCTGACGCTGTTATGGCGGATAGACGTATTTTAACTGGTGATGGTATGGTTATTGTCACTATTACAATCGATTCACGTAACAATCAACTACTTGACGCTCCACTCTTTGTTTTAAAAGGTGTTGTGGCATCACATAGTAAACGTAATGTCAACGCTTGCGCTAAACTTGTGGAAAAAGGTATTAAAGAAAAACTCTTAACAAAGACAAGCTTTGCGGAACTTAAGAGTATTATTAAAGATATTACGGATAATTATTTGTATACATTAACACATTCTCATCCAATGATTATCCCTGTAATTCTTACAAAGAATTAAGATGATTATTTTAGCGAGTGCATCACCAAGAAGAAAAGAATTAATGAGGAAAGAAATTTCCTCTTCTTTTGTGGTCATTGTGCCACATATTGATGAATCTTTATCTTTTAAGAAATTCACCGATGTAAAAGATATCGTTAAAGACATCTCTTTACGTAAGTGCTTAGAAGTCGCTAAAGAACATTATGATGATTTAGTCATTGCCGCGGACACTGTCGTGGTCTTAGGCAACGAGATTATTGGTAAACCTAAAGATAAAGAAGATGCTTATAAGATTTTAAGAGAATTATCAGGCAAAGAGCACCACGTCTACACTGGTTACGCGCTTAAACAAGGTGATAAGTTAGTGCAAGGTGTCGCTAAAAGCACTGTTTTATTTAATGAATTAAGCGACGAATTAATTAATGCTTATATCGCTTCTGGTTCTCCAATGGATAAAGCGGGAGCGTATGGTATGCAAGATAACGCACAGTTTTCAATAGTTAAAAAAACCAGTGGGAGCAACAATAACATTATTGGCTTTCCCACTGAGCAAATTCTTGAGGATTTAAAGAACTTCAGTCTTTAATGCCATTGGATATTGTTTCCGCAATATCAACGGCATTGTTTTGAATAACTAGTGTCACTTTGTTGGACATTACAAGCACACTATTGACCCCTAAATTAGAAAGCTTAGCGCGGTCAATTTTTTCTTTATCAATAAGTGAAAGATTGATTCTTGAGCCAATCGCGGAAACACTAGCGATGTTTTCTTTGCCACCTAAAGCACTTATCCAAGCGGATTCATCGACAATTGTGTTCTTTTTTCTTTTACCAAAAATAATGACTAAGACCACTAAAGCGGCCACTACTAATAAGCAACCACCAACGATGATAGCGATTAAATATGTAGGCAAAGTCGAACTATTTAATAAATTGTATTTCATAACTATATGTTATAATAGTCTAAATGTAAGGAAAAAGAAATGGTAAACGCGCAAAAAGAATTTGAGACAAGATTACTTATTAGTGAGGAACAATACTTTTTTATTGTGACTTATTATATGAATATCCAACCAAACAAACATTTCTTACAAAACGCTAATCACTATTTCGATACAGATGATCTCTTTTTAAGAAATCAACACATGACTTTAAGAGTGAGAATCATTAATGACATTAAAAGTGAACTCACATTAAAAATCAAAGGTGAAAATGGTGATGATGAAATCACTGATGGTTTAACTCCTAAGGAACAAGAACTATTACTTGAACAGAATATTTTCCCTTATGGACAAGTGAGAAATCGTTTGATGCTTTTACCCTATTCATTAGATAAATACCATCGTATTGCGTCTTTATATAATAGACGCTTAGAAATTGAACAAGAAGACCATACATTAGTGATTGATAAAAATACCTATGGCGACATCGTCGACTACAATTTAGAGATTGAATCTAAGATTGGTATTGATCATGCGAAAGATCTCTTAAAGATGTACGCTGAAAAATTCAATTTAACTCTTTCTAAAGAAAAATACATCGGCAAAGCCAGACGCGCGATTGACGAAGCATTAAAAAAGCTTAACAACGATTAAGCTTCTTTAACATCTGAGTGACCACATGTATCATAGTTTGGACAGTTATCATTTTTACATGCCCATTCCGCGAGACGACGGGCGTGAGGAATGAATGATCTAATCTCATCTGGATTGTAACCTACTTGAATACGATGGTCATCAACAATAATTGGTCTTTTAAGTACGGATGGATTCTCTTTAATAAAGGCAATCAATTGCTTGACTGTCATAGAGTCGATATCGAGATTATTCTCTTTAACAATCTTACTCTTAGTGGAAATGATATCTTCGGTACCATTTTCACTCTTCATTAATATATCGGTTAATTCTTGTTCGTTTAGAGTCGCAACAAAAATATTCTTTTCAATAAATGGGATGTTTTGATCCATGAACCATTTTTTGACTTTGCGGCAGGAACTACAAGAAGGTGAAGTGTAAATCTTTATCATACGTTGATAGTATAACGATTTTTCTAAAGAAAACAAATAATATGTATTTGAAATTAGTCTCGTTAAAGACTAAACTAGATAACAAGGTGATTAAAAAATATGGCAGAACGTATATTAACTGGTATTAAACCAACTGGACAATTAACATTAGGCAATTATATTGCTGTTTTAAAGAATTTAAAAAAGACTAATGAACGTGGCGAATGTTTCATTTTTATCGCTGACCTTCACGCTTTAACGTTGCCAATTGATCCAGCAGTATTAAGACAAAATTCTATCGACTTAGCCGCTTTCTATTTAGCCGCTGGTCTTGATCCAAATAAGAGCGCAATGTTCTTACAAAGTAGCGTCTCCGCTCACGCAGAGCTTAACGCTATTATGCAAAACTACTTATACATGGGTGAGTTATCACGTATGACTCAATTCAAAGATAAGTCCGCAAAATTAAAAGAAAACGCGATTGGCTTAGGCTTATTTGCTTATCCAGTCTTAATGGCGTGTGATATCGTCCTTTATGACGCTAATATCATTCCTGTCGGCGAAGACCAAGTTCAACACATTGAGCTCACACGTGACTTAGTTAACCGCTTTAACAACCGTTATGGCAACATCTTAACAATGCCAAAAGCGGAACTCCGTAAAGTTGGTAAAAGAATCATGTCATTAAGTGACCCATCAGTCAAAATGAGTAAGTCTGATCCTAAAGGTGATGTCTTCCTTAAAGATGAACCAGCGGTTATCCGTAAAAAGATTATGTCCGCGGTCACAGATATGGGCTGTGAAGTCAAATATGACCCAGAAAATAAACCAGGCATCTCTAACTTAATTCAAATCTATTGTGCGATGAAGGATATTGAAATTCCAGAAGCAGAAAAGTTATTTGAAGGCTATCGTTATGGTGACTTCAAAAAAGCGGTCGCGGATGCGGTTATCGAAGAACTCGAACCATTCCAAAATCGTTATAAAGAAATCATTGCTAATAAGAGTTATGAAGCAGTCCTTAAACAAGGCGCCGAAAAAGCTAGTAAGATTGCTAACGAAACACTTAAACGAATTCAAAAAGCCGTTGGCTTATTACAACTAGATTAAAAAAGAGGATTACTCCTCTTTTTATTTTTATAAGTGAAGCACTTCTTTAATGCCGTTAAATAAGGCATCTGGGAAGGAATTATCTTTTGGTTTACTCTTTAAAACTGTACCAACATAGAACTTAACTTTTGGTTCAGTACCGGAAGGTCTCACTGTGACGATACTGCCATCTTCTAAATATAATTTAACAACATTGGATTTTGGAAGATTAAGTTTTTCTTTACCCTCTTTAGTAATTCTTTCACCTTTTTCAATATCATCAACCTTCACCACTTTTAAACCATTGATAGCGATGAATGGGTCATTGTGTAAGGTATCCATAAGGTTATTCATCTTGGCTTGACCTTCACTACCGAAGAATTCCATGGAGTAGGTGATATCTTGGTGATAGCCAAAGCGTTTACTTAAATCATCCCAGGCTTCATCGAGTCTCATGCCTTTTAAGAAATAGAACAATGCCATTTCGCAGTACATTAAGATAGCTTGGCAACCATCTTTATCTCTCGCAAATGGAGCGATTAAACAGCCATAGCTTTCTTCATAACCGAATTCAAACTTAGGACCATGGCCAACCTTTTCATAATAATCGATACGGTTACCAATAAATTTGAAACCTGTTAAGAATTCTTCAACTTTGACACCATAGTGTCTAGCGACATCTCCTCCTAATGAGGAAGTAACGATTGTATAGTACATGACACCGTTATCACTTAAGGTGCATTTTTCTTTCTTTTGCGAGAAGATATAGTCCATTAATAAAGCGGCACTTTGGTTACCCGTTAATGTTTGATAGGAACCATCTTTAGCTTTATAACCCAAGCCCACACGGTCACCATCAGGGTCAGTCATAACGATTAAATCAGCATCTATTTCTTTAGCGAGTTTAATTGGTTCGATAAACGCTCTTGGATCTTCTGGATTTGGAGATAATGTACCAGAGAAATCTGGGTCTGGCGCTACTTGACTCATCACTGGGTAAATCTTATAGCCTAAATCCTTGAAGATTCTCATGGAATTAACATAGGAAGTACCATGGTTAGGAGTAAAGACAATCTTGAAGTTAGATTTATCTAAATCCCTATTAATAGCGATAGATTCGACAAGTCTCACATATTCATCATCAACTTTATTATCTAAGAGGATACTTTCCCCTCTGACTTTAGCGACTTCATATTCCACTTCTAATTCATTTGGAAGGGAATCAATGAGTTCTAATAAGCACTTGATTTTATCAGGTACGAGTTGACAACCTGTTTCGTCATAGACTTTATAGCCATTATATTGTTTAGGATTATGACTAGCGGTAATCATGATACCTGCGCAGGCTTTAAGATAACGCACCGCGAATGATAATTCAGGAGTTGGTCTTAAGGCATCAAAGATATATGTTTTAATACCAAAATCATTTAATGTTTCAGCGCTTAAAAGAGTAAATTCACGCGACATGTGTCTGTTATCGTGAGAAATTACGACGCCTTGTTCTTTAGCGTTTGGGAATAATTCTAATAAGTATTTAGCGAACGCTACAGTGGCTTTTTTCACTGTGAAGTTATTCATTCTATTAGTGCCTGGTCCGAGAACACCTCTCATACCAGCGGTACCAAATTCGACATCTTTAAAGAAAGCATCATCAATTTCTTTTTGATCCATCTTTCTTAAGATTTCCTTATCTTGATCACTAACTTTAGAAGAATTAAGCCAGCGTAAATAATTATCTTGTGTACTCATAAAGTATTACTCCTTATCTATATTGTCTAACCTAGTTAGAATATTTGCAATTTCTTCATTTGGTTCAGCGGTGAATTCTTTTTTGCTTAATTTAGTTAAAGGAGCGGGCAAATCACCAAAGCCAATCTTGTAAGCATGGAGGAATTGTTTATTGAATCCATACTTTTGTTTGAAAAGTCTATTCGCCGCGAAATCGCCATATTTTTCATCCCCGATGATTGGGTGATTAATATAAGCAAGGTGCACTCTGATTTGGTGGGTTCTACCAGTCAAAAGAGTAACATCTAATAAACTATAGTCTTGATATCTTTTAATGACTTTATAGACCGTTTTAGCACTCTTTCCTCCTTTACTTAAAGGAGCAACAGTCACTGTATTATTCTTTTCATCCTTTTTAAGAGGAACATTAATGCTATCTTTATCTTTTTCCATTTGGCCCACGACTAAAGCGAGATAATGTTTATTGATTAAGTCGTGATTCTTAAATAGTTCAAATAATAGTTCTAGTGTTTGATGGTTTTTACCAAACGCCACAATACCAGATGTATTTCTATCTAATCTATGAGCGGGTCCTGGTTTAAAAGCGATTTCTTTTTCTGGATCATATTCACCTTTATAGATAAGATACTCCATGACCATTTGATCTAATGATTCATCTTGAGGAGCGCTTTTCTGCACAAGGAGGCCTCTTGGTTTATTTACAAATAAAACATTCTCATCTTCGTAGATAATCCAGTCTTTAATTTGATTATTTGGCTTGTAAGCTTTTTCTTTTAAGAAATCGTTAAATTGGTCTTCGGTGATGTAGATAGCGACTTCATCATCCGCGGTTAATCTAAATTTCTTATCTTCGTGATGACCGTTTACTTTAACGTCTTTTTTTCTAAATATTTTATAAATAAAGGATGTAGGAGCGGACACGAGGAGCTTTTGAATATACTTCTCTAATGTTTGTCCTTCTTCACTTTGTTGAATCTTGAATATTCGCATATTCATATTGTAAAAAAATTATTTTTATAAATAAAGAGTGACTAATTTAATTTTTTTGTTATAATACTATTCGCACGTTCAAAATATTGTTCAGCCATACGGAGGAATACCCAAGAGGCTGAAGGGGCGGGCTTGGAAAGCTCGTAGACATGTAACAGTGTGCGAGGGTTCAAATCCCTCTTCCTCCGCCAGAACGTTAGCTAGACACGTAGTTCGCTACGTGTTTTTTAATATTTTAAGGATAAATAAAAGGGCTTATTCAGCCCTGATATTTTGGATTTTGGAAGAATTATTCAGCTTTAGCTTCAACGACTTCTGGTTGTTGTTCAGCGACAACTTTTTCGTCTTTCTTTAAAGCGTTAAGACGAGCATTACGACGTTGTTCTCTTTCGGTAGCGTGGTCGAATGTCTTAGCAAAGATTAACATGACCGCGACACCAGCGACAACACCGATAGCGATGATGATTAAACCCCAGAAATAGAGGCTTAAGCCAAACGTCTTTGTGAAGCCGGCATCGAATTCTTTTAAGGCGTTAATATGATTGTATTTGGTTACTAAACCAAGGACGACATATGTTAAACCCCATAAGATGACTAAAGCGCAGATTGGATACCACACTAATTCAAATATGGATACTGGTAATTTCTTTTTGTTTGCCATAATTTAATATCTCCTTTATTAGTTAGCTTTTTCTTCTGGCTTTGGTTGTGGTTGTGTGCTCTTGGTAACTTCTTGGACCACTTGTTGATAGGTGGCTTTCCAAGCAGCTTCGTATTTAGCAACGGCTTCATTGAGTCTCTTATTGAGATCATCAAAGATTTCTTTGAAACCTTTGCCATCTGGACGTTGTCTTCTACCTTCGGTCATTTCTAAGACACGATTTGTTTCGTCTAACAAGTCGAGAGTGTCGTTATCTGTGCAATGAGCGTGGGCACGAGAGAAACGTAAGAAACCAGCAAGTTTAGCAAGTTCGTTTTGGACGATGAAGTTACTTTGTGGTGTGGCTTTGCCTTGGCTTTCATTCATGACTTTTTGGAATTCAGCGAATGATTCCTCAAAGACACGCATAGCAAGCATTGCTAAGACGACACGGTACATTCTTTCATCTTCATCAACGAGTTTAAGCATTAATTGATCAATTTCTTTGTTTTGAATGCCATAGTTGAGATATTGGAAAACGATATCTCTCATAGTTTCGGTTAGACCGACTGACATATCAAATAAGGTGACCATTTGGCCATAGTCAACACGCACCTTATCGCCTGATGGCATTAAGATTGTGCTGTTTTCAGAATATAAGTCATTAATAAATGCGTTGACTTTTTCTCTGATTTTATCACCGGCTTCACCATTGTTCTTTAAGAAATCACCGAAAGGTGTGCCTTCTTGTAAGTTATCTTCGAGAATCTTTTTACGATTATTGTAGACCTCGAGAGTGTGATCTCTCTTGATAGAATATTCAAGAGTGTCACGGATGGTGAGTAAGTAGTGATAAAGTCTAAAGGTGTATAAACTAAAGTTATTCATGTTGTTCTCCTTCCAAAATAAGATTTTCTAATTTGTAGACCCTGGAAATAATGTTTTTAGCGTATTTCCTCGCACTTGGATGGCCACGCTTCATACAATAGCTATGCTCATAATATTTATTGAACATAGTGATGTCATTTCCCGAATCACCAACGACATAGACGTCTTTAGCGTCGATGCCCATTAACTGGCAATATCTTTCTACACCATTACCTTTATTGCAACCCCTTGGGGTTAACTCATTGACTTGGGCAGTCCAGGAAGATTCAATTTCAGGGAATTGTTCACGGAATTCCTTGTTGAGTTCCTTACTG
>JAFZLN010000053.1 GCA_017551465.1 Bacilli bacterium | reverse complement strand
TTTTTGGCTTTGATCTTGTTGCCAATAGCGTGTAATAAGTGTGTTTTACCTAAACCAGAATTTGAATAAATGAATAATGGGTTGAAAACTTTACCTGGATTTTTAGCGATCACAGTGGCCGCTTTATAAGCTTCGTTGTTAAATTCACCTTCAACAAAGGAATCAAATGTTAAATTACTTTTTAATTCTGCGTCCTTAAAAAAGACTGGTTCTTCAACTTTTTTATTAATGAAATTTTGTTGAGCATTGCTTTTAGCAATATCTTCAGGAAGAACGAATTTAAAATTACAATTCTTTTCAGTGACGTCATAGAACGCTTCTTTTACTAAATCTATATATTTAGAGGAAAGTAATCTTTGAGATGTGAAGTTCTTCACTATCACAGTAACGGAATCACCCTCATAACTGTGGATGAAAGTGTCAGCGAAGAAAGTGTCGAATATTTGCCTTTCTTGTAATCTTTCATCAATGATTTTTAATGTTTGTTCCCACATTCGGGTAATTTCTGATACTGAATTATTCATAACGGTCACCTATTTCGTGTCACCTATTATAAAATAATTCACATTTGTTTTGTATGAAGATTTCCACATTTTTGAGTTTTCCACAAGGTTGTCGTTTGCTTTTAGCCTTAAAAGGAGTTTTCCACATTTCCACATCTTTATTTTTGTGGATAAGTTTTCCACTTTTCAACACCGTGTGGATTTGTGGAAACTTACTAAAAAACCAATCACTAATCTCATAAATAATACGTAAAAATCCTATTTTGTTTGCATTTATTAATAAATGTTGTTAAACTCTTCTCGCTATGTAATAGGAGGTTTCTTTTATGAAAAGAACATATCAACCAAGCAAAATTAAACATCAACACAAAGCCGGATTCCGTGCTCGTATGAAATCCGCAAATGGTCGTCGCGTTCTTGCTCGTCGTAGAGCTAAAAGCAGAAAAAAATTAGCTGACTAATTTCGAGGAAAATTATGAAAGTTATTAATCGTATTAAAGCAAGTGATGACTTTGCTCTAGCGATTAAAAAAGGCAGAGCACAGCGTAACCAATCGTTTGTCATCCACTATCGCCCAAATGAATATGCATATACACGAGTGGGCATTTCTGTATCTTCTAAGTTAGGTAACGCTGTTGTTCGCAATCTCATCAAGAGACAAATTAGATCAATGTGTGATTCATTGATCGACTATAATTCTCAATCATTCGATATTGTTATCATTGCTAAAGCAAATTTCCTTAATCGTTCGTATGATGATAACAAACAATTATTGCAAGAATTACTAAATTTTTAAGATAGGACTTATTAAATGAAAAAGAGAACAAAACTACTCACAGGAGCATTAACAGTTCTTGCTGGTGTGCTTCTTCTATCTAGTTGTACCGCTTCATTTTGTTCAGAAACTGATAAAGCTCATATCCTTTATGCCTTTGATTATGGTGTCAGTGATTACTGTGAAACCCAAGTTGAAGGTGCTAAACCTGTCTTTGAAGGAAATACAAACATTTACTACACAGTGAATGTTCCAACAAATTCAGGCAGTGGTATTGGTAAGACCAATAGTGATGCTGCTAAAGTTGGTCTTCAAACTCCAAGTAATACATACTTTGAAAAAGTAGACCAATATGTTTTAACTAAGGCTTTAAAAGAATATAAAGGCGCTACTGTTGATTTCACAACAGTTACTTTCGCTGAAGCTATTGAAGCATTAGATCAATTCGGTTATCTCAAATTCTCAGGTGAAAAACTTTGGAATAACTGGACCGAAATGAACAACAGCATCAAGGAAATGACCAAAGATCCTGCAAATGGTATTACATTAGATGACTTACCAACTAGTGACTACTTAGCGTTATACCAAAAAGACATGAACTCACTTATTTCCTCATATCGTTCATGTATCGCTATAACAACTGATGAATATGGTTACTATGGCTATGCCAATGGTGCTAAATATCGTGAAAGTGATAAGTTACCAGTAGAAATTGAAGCTAAAACCTGGGCTGGTGCCTGGATGGTTAACGGCAAGTTCACATTCTTTGAAGGTTTATTGGTTTACCCAATTGCCTGGCTCACAGAAACATTTGTTAGTGTCTTTAAAAACGGTGGTGTGGCCGCTGGTTTAGCACAGCTACTAGCTATTTTCCTCATCACATTCATCGTTAGATCTTTAATGTTAGTCGTTACATTAAAATCCACTGCGACAAATGCAAAAATGCAAGAATTACAGCCTGAGTTAACAAAGATTTCTAATAAGTATCCAAACGCTGATACCAATAACTATGAAAGACAACAAAAAGCTGCGGAAATGCAGAAATTGTATAAGAAGCATAAGATTAATCCTTTAAGCACTATTATTACAATGGTTGTCCAATTCCCAGTCTTTATCTGTGTTTGGGGTGCTTTACAAGGTTGCGCCAGCTTGTCTTCTGACGCCTTGTTCAATTTACATCTTTCCGACTCCATTAATAACGTTTTATTTAATGGTGCTAACTGGAGTAATGGTAGCGCACCAACTGCTTTAGTCTTATTCCTCTTAATGGCGGCAGCACAAGTTATTTCTATGCTCCTTCCACAATGGTTACAAAAGATTAAAAGAAAGAAAGTCGCTAGCTTAGGCAAAAATCCAGCTGAAACAAAACAACAAAACAACATGAAAATGTTCACCTATATCATGATGGCCATGATTATCTTCATGGGCTTCACATTACCAAGTGCTATGGGTGTTTACTGGTTCGTCGGTGCTTTATTCTCAATCTGTCAAACATTAATCGTTGATAGAATCACCGCTGCTAGAGCCAAAAAGAAAGGAAGATAATATTGTATGAAACAATATACAGGAAAAACCGTTGAAGAAGCTTTACAAGCTGCTTCCACAGAAACCGGTGTTGAAGTTGATGAACTTATCTATATCGTTTCTGATAAGAAAAAAGGTTTATTTGCGAAAAAGATTGTCGTTGAAGTCTATGACTTATCCGATGTCATTAGATTCGCTGAAGATTATATCTTAGGTGTCGTCGATGCCTTAGAAATTGAAAGCACAGTCAACACTAAGTTAGATGACCAAGTCATCAGAATTACCATTGATTCCACTCATAACCCAATCTTGATTGGTAGAAATGGTAAAACATTACAAGCTCTTAACGAATTAGTTAAGTTAGCAGTCAGCAATCATTTCCATAAGAGATTCAGAATCTTATTGGACATCAACGGTTATAAAGATAACAAATACTCTCGCTTAGTGCGTATGGCTAGAAGACTTGGCCACGATGTGCAAAGAACAAAAACAACTTACACATTTGATCCAATGCCAGCGGATGAAAGAAGAGCGATTCACAACGCCTTAAATAATATGGCAAACGTTCGCACTGAATCCATCGGTGAAGGCGCACAAAGACAAGTTCAAATTATCTACGTTGAATAAAATAAAAAATACACCCTTTTGGGTGTTTTTTGACTCAAGGAAAAAGTATGTTTGAAACAATTGTTGCATTAGCTACTGCGCCTATTAAAAGCGCTTTAAGCATCGTTAGATTATCTGGCGATGATGTTTTAGATGTGGTTAGTAAATGCTGCTCTAAAGATTTAAGAGATATTAAAGAACGTACTATCCTTTATGCCTCTATCGTTGATAAAGGCGAAAAAGTAGATGATGTAGTCCTTCTTGTTTATAAAGGACCAAAGTCATTTACGGGTGAAGATTCCGTGGAGATTATTTGCCATGGTTCACCACTTATTGCAAAACAAATAGTAGAAATATGTATGGAGAATGGGGCGAGAATGGCCACAAACGGTGAATTCTCTTCCCGTGCTTTCATGCATAATAAAATCGACTTAGTTCAAGCGGAAGCGATTAATGATGTCATCAACGCAACCACTAAAGAAGCAAAGAAATTAAACCTTCTTTCTTTGGATGGTAAGACTAGTGAATTATTAAAGCCAATCAAAACTAGACTCGCTGATATCTTATCCTTAATTGAAGTCAATATTGATTATCCAGAATATGAGGATATTGAGGTCGCAAATAAGGAAAAAGTAGTAGCCGTCTCGCTTGAATTGCTTAAAATGATTGATTCTTTAATCGAAGACGGACAGAAGGCTCAAATCATTAACGAAGGCGTAAAAGTCGCGATTGTCGGTAAGCCCAATGTCGGTAAATCTTCTTTATTAAACGCCTTCTTAGGTGAAGATAGAGCCATCGTTACTGAAGTTGCTGGTACGACGCGTGATGTTATTGAAGGACACGTCAATATTGATGGTGTTGTTCTTCATTTATATGACACCGCGGGTATCCATGAATCAAACGATAGAATCGAATCTATTGGTATTGAAAAATCTAAAAAAACCATTAATGACGCAGATGTTGTTATCGTGGTTTTAGATGGATCAAATGAGATTGATGACGAAGATAAACAAATCTTAGAATATACGAAAGAATTACACCCAATTGTTGTTTACAACAAATCTGATATCTCTTCACAAGGTGATAGACTATCAATTTCCGCGTTAAACAACAATATAGAGCCTCTAATTAAAAAGATTAAAGAAGTAATTGGATTAGATGAAATCTCTTTCTCTAAGCCCGCTTTAAATAATGCTAGACAAATTGGTTTATTAAGAAAAGCGAAAGAATCAATCTTAAAAGCTAAACAAGATGCTGAAAACGATTTAACAATCGATTTAGTTTCTGTTTCTTTATTAGAAGCATATACCGCGATATTAGAAATCTTAGGTGAAGCCAATCAAATGGATTTAGCTAAAGAAATCTTTTCACGTTTCTGTGTGGGTAAATAATGAAGCTAATCGATACACATTGCCACTTAAATGATCAACAGTTATACCAGGATTTGGATAACGTTATTTCTCGTGCTTTGCAAACTGGTATTGAAAAAATGGTGGTTATTGGTTGGGATAAAAGTAGTAGTGAACTCGCTATTAAAATTGCGGAACAATATCCATTCATATATGCCTGTGTAGGCTTTCATCCTGAAAACCTTGAAGGTGTTGATGATAAAACTTTATATGAAGTATTAGATTTATCAAAGCATCCAAAAGTCGTGGGTATTGGTGAAATCGGTTTAGATTATCACTGGGAAAAAGATCCTGCAAAACGTGAAATTCAAAAAGAATTCTTCATTAAACAAATTGAATACGCTAATGAACATGGATTCCCAATTTCAATTCATAGTAGAGAAGCTTTCCAAGATACATTGGAAATTCTTAAAAACCATAAACCATTACATTCCGGGGTGATGCATTGTTACTCTGGAAGCGTAGAAAACATCAAAGATATAATTAACCTCAATTTATATATTGGATTAGATGGACCAGTGACCTTTAGAAACGCTAAAACTCCTAAAGAGGTAGCTGCTGAAGTGCCACTAGAAAAACTAGTTTTAGAAACTGATTGCCCATACCTTTCTCCACATCCATTAAGAGGCACAGTTAATGAGCCATCAAACCTTATTTTAATCGCGGATGAAATTGCCAATATTAGAGAGATGTCTAAGAAGCATTTACTCGAAGTTGTATACGATAATTCTTGTAAGTTATTTAATCTATGAAAATGTATTTAGATGGTGTTTTAGTTGTTGAAGGAAAAGAAGACGCTTCTTATCTTTCTAACTATATTTCTTCAGAGATAGTTGTGATTAATGGTTATGAATTAGATGAGCGTACAATTGCTTATTTAAGAGGCAAGAAAGTAATTGCACTTTTAGATCCAGACGATGCTGGTAAAACTATTAGAAATAAGCTAAATCAGCTAATAGGTGATGTGATTAATGTCGAAATTGATATTAATAAGTGTAACAGGGGTGTAAAAAACGGTGTCGCAGAGTGTGAGATAAGCGAAATTATTGGCAAATTGCAGGCTTTTTCAGTCAAAAACCCTGAAAATACCCCAAATATCACAATTTCTGATTTGTATAGTTTAGGAATAACAGAAAGTAGTGAATTGAGGGAATATGTGTCCGAAAAACTCGATTTAGGAAAGTGCAATAACAAACAATTGCTTAAAAGAATGAATCTCAATCAGATACAATTAGAAGTGTTAAAGAAAATAGTGGAAGAATATCATGGAAATTAATCGTTCTAACATCAATGAAATAGTTACTAAAGCTTCCTTAAGACCAGACAAAGATTATGGCCAAAACTTTTTAGTGGAACCATCAATCTGTGAACGTATCGTGAATGTTTTAAATCTTGATGAAAAAGATTATGTTCTAGAAGTTGGTCCAGGCTTAGGAAGTTTGACTCATTTTGTCAGTCTTAAAAACCCTAAATATGATGCCGTGGACATTGATCCTAGAATGGTTAATTTTTTACGTGTTGTTTATCAAGATAATTCCAACATTCAAATCATTGAAAGCGATATCAGAAAACACGATGTTTCAAAATATAATAAAGTAATTGGTAACTTACCCTACAACATTACAACTGAAACAATACAATTCTTTTTAACAAATGCGGTTTCTGCTAAACGCATGGTTTTTATGATCCAAAGCGAAGCACTTAATCGTTTTTATGATGTTAAAGGTAAAGAATATGGACCAGTTTCTGTATTACTTCACCTATTAGGGAACATTGAAAAGCTATTTACAGTTAAAGCAGGATCGTTCTATCCAGCACCTAAATGTAGTTCGGTAGTTTTCGCTATTAATATTGATGAAACAAAAGATAGAGAATCCGCTCTTGGAGCGTTCAAATTAGCGAAAGCATTATTTTCAAATCGCAGAAAAACAATCCAAAACAATTTAGTTAATACTTTGAAAGATAAGGAGTTAGTCACTAAAGTGTGCACCAGCTTAAATATAAATCCATTATCTCGTCCTGAAGATCTTTCTCCAGAGACATATTTAGCCATTTATCACTTTCTTCAAAAATAATAAAGACCTATTAAAAATACTTTTTAAGTAGTAATATTGTATTGAAGATGAAAAGTTTACACGTTCGTAGTTATGCGAAAATCAATCTTTGCTTAAATATTACTGGTAAGCGTGAAGATGGATTCCATGAATTAGACATGGTTATGTTACCCATCTCTTTACACGACTCATTAGTGGTTGATAAGTTAAACAAATCACCAGATAACTTTGTTACTGTTGATGATTTTAGTATTGGCACTTTCACCTATAACCTAGCCACTTTTGCTATTGATAAACTTCAAAGCATTTATAAGTTTGATCAAAAATTCAGAATCCTTATTCATAAGGTTATTCCTATCCAAGCGGGCCTAGGTGGTGGCTCTTCTAATGCTGCCTGCACGATGAAAGCAGTTAACACGTTACTTAATTTAGGGGCTACAGATGAAGAACTTATGGAAATTGGTAAGTCTCTAGGCTGCGATATTCCTTTTTTTGTGAAATGCGAACCTGCTAGATGCCAAGGTCTTGGTGAAAAAACAACCCCAATCAAAATCAAAAATAACTACTATGTGTTAATCGTTAAACCTGAAGCAGGTTGCTCCACTAGAGAAGTTTATGCTGTCGCAGACACTATGAATTTAACATCTTGTGATGTTGACACAGTCATTAAAGCTTTGGAAGAAGGCGATGATGAATTGTTAGCCAATAGCATTTCTAATGCCTTACAAGCCCCTGCTATATCTTTGGTGCCTAATATTCAAGCCATCATTGATGAATTAAAAGCTGAAGGACTTAAGATTGTGCAAATGTCAGGTTCAGGTTCCGCTGTATTTGCCTTAAGCACCGATAAAAAACTATTAAAGAAGGTCCTTAAAAAACTAGAAAACAAATACCAGGTTGAAATAGCCAAGGTATTAAAATAAACAACATAATTTTACATAACATAATGGAGGTTCTTTTATGAACAAGTATGTAATCGTATTAGCTGCTGGTAAAGGAACAGGAATGAATTCTCGTGATCCAGAGCATTCAAAGGTTTCTTATCCAATTTTAGGAAAACCAATCATTAACTATGTTATTGATGCGGTTAAACCATTAGACCCACAACAAATTGTCACTGTTGTTGGCTTCGGTGGTGAATTAACAAAATCATTAGTGGAAAAAGAATCTGATATCGCTTGGCAAAAGAGATTATTAGGTACAGGTCATGCTGTTTTACAAGCAAAACCATTCTTAGAAGGTAAACCTGGCCAAACATTAGTTATCTATGGTGATACACCATTAGTAGAAACTGAAACACTCCGCCAAATCTATCACATTCATGAAAAGAATAAATATGATATGACTGTTGTTTCCGCTGTTTTGGAAAATCCAAAAGGATATGGCCGTATCTTGCGTGAAGATAAGAGTAATAGAATCTTAGCAATTAGAGAAGAAAGCGATTGCACATTCGCTGAATACGAAATTAACGAAGTTAACACCGGTATCTGTATCATTGATAACGAATTGTTATTCAAATACATTGAAAGACTATCAGTGGATAATAACAGACACTTATTCTACCTTTCTGAATTAGTCCAATTATTCATCCAAGATGGTTACCATGTTGGTGTTTTCGTGGCTGAAGAAATGAAAGAAGTTTATAGCATTAACAATCGTGTCCAATTAGCGTACGCGACCAAGATTATGCGTAAACGTATCAACCAAAAATTAATGTTGTCTGGTGTCTCTATCGAAGATATCGATTCTGCGTACATCTCACCAGATGTCACAATCGGTCAGGACACCGTTATTAAATCCAATACAACCATCTTAGGTAACTCCAAAATTGGTGAAGCTTGTATCATTGGTCCTAACACTGTTTTAAACAATGTTGAAGTGGGCAATGAAGCAGAAATCGTCTCCTCCAATTTAGATGGTGTTAAGGTCGAAAACTCTGCAAAAGTCGGTCCTTTTGCGGTAAAAGTTGGTAAATAGTATGCAAATTGTCGAGAGTTTTGGTAAGAACGTTTTCGTAGGCGAAAGAATGGTCGGTTATATTGACCGTGAAGGTATTTTTATCAACCGTCAAAAGTTCGCTGATATTACTCCAGAAGGTGAAATATCCTTCGGTGCCAAGAAACTCGGTTATGTCGATGATGATGGCTACATCATTATCAAAGATAAAGAAGTCGGTTATATCGATAACGATAATAACTTTGTCTTCTATGATATTAAGTTCTAAAAGGAGATCCATATGATTGCAATCGGCATTGATATTGGTGGTATGTCAATTAAAGGCGCGGCAGTAGATAGTAATGGCCGTGTTTATGACAAATTTTCCATGCCTTTTGTTAAAGGCGAACCAGGTGAAAAAACCATTCAACAATTAGCAGAGTTAGTGAAAGATTATATCGTTTCTCAACATTTAGAAGGCAAAATAGCCGGTATAGGTATCGGTTCTCCAGGTACATTAGATGTGGAAAAAGGTATTGTTAACTATGCAAATAATTTAGGCTGGAATGATTTACATGTGGCTGAAATTATGCAAGAAACATTACCATATCCAATCCGTTTAACTAATGACGCGAACGCTGCGGCATTAGGTGAGGCAAAGTTTGGTGCGGGTAAATCATATGAAACCGTTATCATGCTCACATTAGGCACAGGTGTTGGTGGTGGCATCATCATTAACGGCAAGCTTTATGAAGGCAATCAAGGTAAAGGTGGAGAACTTGGACACGTTGTCGTACAAGTTGATGGCGAACAATGTTCATGTGGTAGAAAAGGCTGCTTAGAAGCTTATGCTTCTGCAACCGCTTTAATTAGAGAAACTAAGAAAGCCATGTATGGCAATAAACGTTCACTTATGTGGCAAATATCACCAGAAATTGAATTAGTGGGTGGCAAAGTAGTATTTGAAGCCGCTGCTAAAGGTGATAAAGCCGCGCAAGACGTGTTAAATAACTACATCAAGTATCTTGGTGAAGGTATTTTAAATTACTGCAACATCTTTAGACCAAACGTTGTCGTCCTTTCAGGCGGCATCGCTAATGCTGGTGCGGCACTATTTGATCCATTAAACAAATATATTGAAGAACGTTTTTATGGATATAAAGCCACACCAGAAGTTAAAGTGGTACCTGCTGAATTAGGCTATGATTCAGGTAAGATTGGTGCTGCAGCTTTATTTTTCAAATAAACAACAAAAGGAGATTATATTATGCAATTAGTAATTATGGCCGCTGGTATGGGTAGTCGTTTTGGTGGCCTCAAACAAATGGAACCAATGGATGACTACAACAACTTCTTATTAGACTATTCCATCTATGACGCAAAGCGTGCTGGCTTCAGCAGTGTCGTCTTCATTATCAAAAAAGAATTCTATGAAGCATTCAGAGACACCATCGGTAAAAGAGCGGAAAAAATCATTAAAGTTGAATATGCTTTCCAAGATTTAAATGACCTTCCAGAAGGCTTCAAAGTGCCAGAAGGTAGAGAGAAGCCATGGGGCACTGCGCATGCAATTTACGCGGCACGTGACCTAATTAAGGAAGATTTTATCGTTATCAATGGCGATGATTTCTACGGTAAGGAAACTTACGAAGTTGCTTATAACTATCTCAAGTCTTTACCAGAAGGTAGTAAAGGCAAATACGCTATTGTGGCATTCGAAGCTAAGAACACTATGACTGAAAATGGTGCGGTTAAAAGAGGTGTGGTCTTTGAAGATAAAGATGGCAATTTAGAAAAACTTATTGAATCAAGCATCTATAAAGATGGTGATATGATCGCTTGCGAACCATTAGATGGCACTGCTAAATTCATGGTTAAACCATCACAACTTGTTTCTATGAACTTATTCTGTTTCAACAAAGACTTAATTCCTGCTTTAAGAGAAAAGTTCCCACTTTGGTTAAAAGATAATATCAATGTGCCAAAATCTGAATTCTTAATTCCAACAGTTGTTGATGAATTAGTTCACGAAAACAAAGCTACAGTCCACTTATTATCCACTCCATCAGTATGGTTTGGTGTCACTTATAAAGAAGACAAACCAGGTGTTGTTAAAGCCTTAAAAGCCTTAGTGGATAAAGGCGAATACAAAGAAGGTTTATATTAATTCAACAAATCCAATATTAAAATTTTTGATTTTCTCATCGTGTGTTATGAGTTTCATCATATGACTTGCGCTTTGGCATGTCAGTATTTGATCAAATGGATCTAAATGAGATGATAAGTCATTCACATCATATGTTGAAACGCAATCAACGCTGATTGATAAGAAAATATAACCAGCCCTTTGACAATAATCTCTTATTTGAGATGCTGAGAACGGCATTTTGTCAGGGCTTTTCTTATGCTTAATTGCTATTTCCCATAACGATGCGACGGAGACATATATTTCGTTGCTTTCGCTTATTATTTCTTCTCTGATTTCGAATGGTAGTCTAGGAGAATCTTCTAAAGCCCAAAGTAAAACATGTGTATCTAAAAGTAATTTCATGATTATAGTCCAAAGTCCTCAATTTCGATTGAATTCAATTCTTCAACGGAGATGTCAAAACCTTCCATTTCTTTTTTTGCAGCGCCAATTCTTTTGCTATTCTTTTTTGCTATTCTGGTTATTTGAGCAGTTGGCTTTCCGTTTTTTGAAATGATAATAACATCTTCAGTTCCGTCTGCTATCATCTGAATTATTTTTGAGAAATTTGCTTTAGCTTCATAGATATTAATTTCCATTCTATTCTCCTAGTCTGACTAGTCTAGTCAACTTAATTATATATATAAAAATTCATTAATGAAAGTTTTTTCTTTAAAAATATCCCTTATATAACTATGATTATCACGTAGGAACTTTTTATTTAAAAGTTGCTAATAGATAGGATTTCGTTCAACCGAATCGGAGGAAGAAATGAAAACACTTATCATGTTATCTGCAATGCCTGGCAGCGGCAAATCCACCTGGGCAAAAGCGTACCAAGAGGCTCATCCACATACTTTGATTGTCTCTAGTGATGAAATTAGATATGAACTCACTGGCGAGACACAGGATTTTTCTAAACAAAAAGAAGTATGGGAGCTTTTTTCTTTAAGAATTCATGAATACGCAAAAATGTATGATGACGTCACTGTAATTTTAGATGCTTTAACTGACTTGAACATGTTGAGAGAAAAGTACGTTAAAGAGAATCCTGAATTCGATGAATATGTTTTGGTTTTATTCCCACGCACAGTTGAACAGATTCGTTTCTATAACAAGCAAAGAAAAGAAACTTCAATTGTGCCAGATCAACAATTAGAGGTTCTTATTAAGAAATGGGAAGAACCTACAGAAGAAATTAAAAAACTATTCAATAGAGTAGAAGAAGTTCATTGGTAAGGAGTAAATTATGAGCGGAAATGTCAGAGACCCAAAGATGGAACGCATTACTAATCGAGAATTAGCAAATGCCTTCATCGAAGAACAAATTAAAGAAATCAGAGCCCAAGTCGGTGACAAGAAAGTGTTATTAGCCCTTTCAGGTGGTGTCGACTCATCTGTGTGTGCAGCATTATTAATTAAAGCAATTGGTAACAACTTAACATGTGTTCACGTTAACCATGGCTTATTAAGAAAAGGTGAAAGTGAACAAGTTATTAAAGTATTCAAAGAACAATTAAACGCCAATCTTATTTATGTTGACGCTGTTGATGAATTCTTAGATGCTTTAGCGGGTGTTGAAGATCCAGAACAAAAAAGAAAAATCATTGGTAAAATCTTCATTGATGTTTTCAAAAGAGAAGCACAAAAACTCAGTGGTATTTCTTTCTTAGGCCAAGGCACCATTTATCCTGACATTTTAGAAAGTAAAGGCATTAAAGCTCACCATAACGTTGGTGGTCTTCCAGCGGAACTCGGTTTTGAACTCGTAGAACCAGTGAAATTATTGTATAAAGACGAAGTTAGACAAGTTGGTGAAGCCTTAGGCTTACCACGTAATATGGTCTATCGTCAACCATTCCCAGGACCAGGTTTAGGTGTCCGTTGTGTGGGTGCGATTACAAGAGATAGATTAGAAGCTGTTAGAGAAAGTGACGCTATCTTAAGAGAAGAATTCGCTAATGCGGGTTTAGATCAAAAAGTCTGGCAGTACTTCACCGTAGTCCCACCAATTAGATCTACTGGTATTAAAGACGGTAAAAGAACATTTGAATGGCCAGTTGTCATTCGTGCAATTAACAGTGTTGACGCTGTTACCGCTTCTATAGAAGAAATCCCATATTCTCTCTTAAATAAGATTAGAGATAGAATATTAAGTGAAGTTAAAGGCGTAAATCGTGTATTATATGATTTAAGTAATAAACCATGCGCCACAATTGAATGGGAATAATCAAAACATTTTAATTTTCATTCATCAGCATTAGGAGGACAGTCACATGAAAGCAAATCGTGAGATAGTTTTATCAGAAGAAGAAATCCAAAACATTTGTAATGATTTTGGTAAAAGATTAACAGAAGAACTTAAAAACGAAGAAAAAACTCCGCTCTTTTTAGGCGTCATGAAAGGCGCTTTGAACTTCATGTTCGATTTAATCAAACGTATTGATAGACCTATCTATACAGATTTCATCCAAATCTCTTCTTATGCTGGTGTGCAATCAACAGGAAAGATTAATCTTAAAAAAGATTTTGATATGGACATCAAAGATCGCACAGTCGTGGTCGTGGAAGACGTCGTGGATACTGGTATTTCTATGAAATATCTTATCGATCATTTAAACGAAAACTACAAACCAAAAAGAATTATTATCTGTGCCTTATTCGATAAAGAATACGCCAGATGTGAAGATATTAAAATTGACTACTGTGGTAAGGTCCTTAAAGAAAACTCTTTCCTCGTTGGTTATGGCTTAGACTATAACGAATTAGAAAGAAATGTTCCTTATGTTTACATTGCTAAACCTGAGGACATTGATAGATGGAATGAGGAGATTCAAAAATAATGAAATCATTAGAGGAACGTATCTTAAAAGATGGTGTCATCATTAATAATGACATATTAAAAGTTGATTCCTTTTTAAACCACCAAATTGATGTTGCCTTAGCGAGAGATTTAGCTAAGCGCATCAATGAACATTTTAAAAATTATGGTGTTAATAAAATCTTAACTATTGAAACAAGTGGTATTGCTTTTGCTTATGCGGTTGCTCAAGAAATGGGTGACTTGCCATTAGTGTTCGCAAAGAAAAGCAAATCCGCAACAGTTGGCAATGATGTTTATACCGCACAAGTTAAATCATTTACTCGCAATACTGTTTCACCAATTACCGTTTCGAATAAATATATAAAACCAAGCGACACGGTACTTATTGTTGATGACTTTTTGGCAGAAGGTAATGCTGCTTTTGGCTTATTAGATATCTGCCATCAAGCAGGTGCGAAAGTCGTGGGTGTAGCGGTCGCTATTGAAAAAGGATTCCAAGGTGGAAGAACTAGATTAGAAGCCGAAGGTCTTAAAGTCTATAGTGGCGCTAACGTCAAAGCATTTAAGGATAATAAACCAGTATTCTAATATGAAATATTTGAAGGTATTACTTTTTGGTATTTTTGCGGGCTTAGCCATTGGTCTAGGATCTTTTGCTTTTACCATTACTAAATATCTTCTCCCAGGAACTCCTGGCGCAATATTTGCCTCTGCTTTATTCTCAATTGGTTTAATTCTAGTTTGCGTATTAGGGCTACAACTCTATACTGGTAAAATTGGTGTCGTCTTTGACGATAGAAATAAATTAAAAGAAAATGCAATTAATTTACCTATCATGCTTGTGGGCAACGCGATAGGCGCATTTGGCTTAGGCATGTTATGCCATTTAATCTTCATGAATGTTGAAGGTGTGAACAACACAATCTTAGCCATTTCAAACGCTAAGACAGGATCAGATATGGTCTTCTTAGAAGGCATCTTCTGTGGTGCTCTCGTCTATATCGCAGTGTATTTGTTCAAAAACTTACAAAACTGGGGTATGAAGATTATTGGTATTATCGTCTCAGTCACGTTGTTTGTTTACTGTGGTTTCCAACACTGTATCGCTAATATGTTCTATTTCGGTATGGCGTTCAATTGGAACATCAATATGTTATGGAATTTATTGATTGTGATATTAACCAATAGTATCGGTGCGCTTCTAGTTAGATGTATTGTGCATTTAACGGCGATTATAGCCACGAAAAAAGAAAACTAGTTAAATTGTATTTAAAGCAATAAAAAAGGTCGGAACTTGTTAATTCCGGCCTTTTTTTATTTTGTTTTGCTTATAAGTAATAGATTTCGATATCAAATCCTGGAGTATCGTAATTTGACCAGTCAGTGATCGCCACATAATAAGTATTATCTGGTGAGAAATAGACAACATCATAATCTGCAGTATCTTCTTGTGGTCTATAACCAGCTTCCACTAAAGCGGCTTTATAATTCGCCATAGCGTCGGCAATTAAGGACACATCTTCATACATGACATAGATTTCAACCCAATCACTTTGAATTGTGGTTTCAAATGTGGCTTCTCCATCCACAACAATTGGAAGGGCACCTTCTAATTCTGGATGAGTAGCGTAGATGTCTTCAGTTGGGAAAGTAGTGGTCACTTTACTTTCATTAGCCATTTCATCGATTTGAATAGTGAAACCATCTGGTTGATACATCACTGAGACTTCGTATTCTTTATTTGGAGAATAGTATCTCTTGCATTGGCCTTCACCTAATTCTTCAAAGTATTCAAAGCCAGCATCTTCTAATGTATCAATATAGGAATCCGCAGCCGCTTTAATTTCTTCAGTGTCATTTGTATCTAAAACAACATCGATTGTTAATGAACTTAAACCAATTGTAGCGTTAGCAGAAACAAATTCACCTTCATAGGCTGGAAGCTCATCTGTGTAGTTATGCTTATTTAAAAAATAATTGAGATGGTATTCAGGCCATTGACCTGCAGTTAAGGCGGAAACAGTATTGATATAAATCCACATATCGCCACCATCATTTTGCACACCAACGACAACTTTTAAATCTGGAGACACATAATATTTAACTTCATCTTCATCTTCTGTCGTGTAGAAGTAATTATTATTTGTTAAGACATCGATATAGGCTTCGATCATTTCGTCAACATCCACGTCAGCGTCATAATCAAAGTTGACTAAAATCCAAATACCATCTTCATCTGCTTCAAATTCGTAGTTTTCAATATCTTCGTTTTCAAAAGCAGGAACAATAGTATCAATATCTTCACCTAGATATTTAGCAATCTTTTTAGCTGGCCAATCAAGGGTGTATGGAACAGGCCAGAAGGTAATGGTAAATTCACCACTATCAGTGACACCGTTAGATTGAATGTAAATTTGTTTGTTTTGTGAAACGTAAATGGTAGAAAAGCCTTCTTCTAAGGCATAGCCTTGTGTTTGGATATATTCTAAGTAAGCCGCTGCAGCAGCTTTTTCTGTACCCTTTTCCACTTGAACAGTAATGACGTAGTTCGTGCCTTCTTCGGTGATAGCATAGCCTGTTGCTACACCTTCATAAGCAGGAACAATATCGGTAATATCTTCACCTAGTATTTTAGCAATTTCTTCACTTGGGAATGTGGCGGTTGGTAATGGATCAAACTTGGAATCAACAATAATAATTGCTGCGCCATTTTGTGAATTGAAATAGAAAGTCATATTGGCAACGCCAATGTTGGCAATTGTTAATTTGGCTTTATACATTTCATAATTCTCATTGTAATTAACTTCCCAACCAGCGTTAGCGACTTTTTCAGCATACGCTTTAACTTCGTCAGCCGATGAGTTGCTAACACCAACTAGAGCGGTGGTTCCAGAAACCATAAATAAGTATGTGACATTAGTTCCTTCGAATTCTGGAATGTTAATAACACATGGACTATTTTTTGCAAAGAATTCGTTAAAGAAATCAGCTTGCCATTTTGTAATTAATTCAAAGTAAATAGCGAATCTTCCGTATTCTTGTTGATAAATGTAACTAACTTGATATGAGTAATCAGGAGCAATAGCGACGTAATAACCATATTCGTCTTTCTCGGCTTGTACTTTCCAATGAGCGTTATTTAAAATCGCACTGTAGCCAGCATCATCAGTAGTGGAATTCATATAACAGAAAATTACTCTATATGTGGTATTAAATTCATAATAATCAGCACCTGGTAATGCTGGAGCAATTTCCTCGCTGCCAATGACTTGTGCAGCATAAGCTTCTGCAAACAGTGTTGGGAATTCGTAATAGTAAGGATCTAATGCTTGTAAATAGAATTGACCTTCGTTAGATTGGAAGCCTACTCTTACATATCTTGTACCTTGTTCGGTAGACACTGGTTTTTGATAAATATAAGCGGTTTCCGTAAGACTTGTAAAACCAGCTGCCACCATCAATTTAGCGTAGTCAGCTAACGAGCTGTTAGTGAGTGTGCCACCTTGGATGAATAATGATTCTCTTTGAGCATCATATGTAACGACTGATTCTTCAAAACCGGTATATGGCAAAACAATCCCGTATAAATTGTCAGACATAGTTTTAGCTTCTTCTTCTGTCCAGTTTGTTTTAGGAGCTTTAGTAACTGTAACTTTGAAATCAGTAGTCTTTTGCTCATAAGTAACTGTGACTTTTTGTTCACCGATGGTATTTAAGACTGTGCCATTAGTAGGATTTGTTACGTAGCTAGTAACTGGAGTGGTGGAATTATCACTATATGTCGCAGTGGCCACCAAACCGGTTAAATCTAATGCCTCACCAGTGTAGTAATTCTTCTTAACATTATCAGTATTTAGTGTGATACCCACTAAGGTTGGAGCAATACTACTACTTGAGCTACTGCTGCTTGATGATGTGGCGCTGCTTGAAGTACTGCTGGACGAGATACTTGAAGAGGTAATGCTGCTTGTAATGATGTCTGAAGTACTACTTGTGACTGTAGAACTTGTATTACTACTTGCTGGAGTTGAACTAGTTACGCTACTAGATTGGGTATCTTGGCATCCGACTGCCATACCGATGACCACTGCACCAAGGAGTAATGTTTTGATGATTTTTTTCATATTTGATTCCTTTCTTTGATGTAAACGCACGAATACAATACTATTTGTTTTTCTAAACAAAGACAACAAATATGACTTAAATATTTAAAAATAATAAAAAAGACCTATCAAACTGATAAGTCTTTTTAATATATACTTTGTGCTTAGTACTCTTCAACTAGAGCAACGCCTATAACGAATTGACCTTCGCTAAGTTTAGCATCATCTAATTCAATAGCGATCTTTCCGTTGCTAGAGACATAAACATCCCAGTAACCATACAATTGTTGGAATCTGAAGCCTTTGCTTTCTAGGATTGCTTTATATGCTTCTAATGCACCACTAATTGCGAGAGCAGGATCACTATAAACGGTAATAAATGCCATACCAAAGTAATAGTCGTAGGAGAATGTTAATGTATCATCTTCCCAGAAACCAGGTACAACACCTTCAGCCTCTGGAATATCAGCAATAAGACTTGCCATTGGGAATTCAGCATCACCATGCACTGTTGAACCTAAAGATTTGATAATTAATGACACGCCCAAGCTATTTGCGCTTACTGTGACTGAATATTGTTTATTTGGCGACTTATAAACATCATCATAGTTATTAGAACTGACATAGTCATATGTGAAATTGGCGTTAGCTAATAAACCGCAGTATTCAGTTTTCACATTTGCTTTATCATTGGTTTCAATAAGCACGTATAGGCTACCATCGTAATTCTTTCCAGCAGTGATGTCAGTACATACCTTGTCATATGATGGGAGTTCATCTGTATAGCCTTCTGCGAAGAATAACTGATTGATTTTAGCAGTTGGCCATAAAGAAACAAAATCAGATTTTGGAGTGCCACGAATGGTTATAATAAGCTGCTTATAATCAGCACTAGAACTTAGACTGATATAGAAATTCTTGCTCGGAGAAGTGAATGTTTTGCCATCACTGCTCTTGGTATAGCCAGCGGTAGCTAAAATCTCTTCATATGCTAATCTAGCGTGTTCAGATACTCCTTGTTCGAAGTGGCAGAAAAGCGCAATAGTGTCTTCGGAAACAATATCATATGAATACAACCATGGGACGTATGTGTCAGATGCATAAGTTGGAACAGTATCGTTGCCTTGCAAATACATATTAACGGCAGAGGACGGGAATACTTCTAGGCTGCCTGTTTTAGCAAATTCAATTGTAACCATGCCACCGCCAGTTGGAATCACTGGATTAATTGAAAGTTCACTTTCAGGCTTACTATAATAACCATATTTATCCAAAGTGTAGCCGGCTGCTGCCAAATCGGTATTGATGTAATGATTCAACGCCGCTTCTTCTGCACCTTTATTAACATGGACCACAACTGCGATACCGAACATATCATTTAAGAATGTGAAACCTTTTCTTTCACCAGTGTATTTTGGTAAAGAACCAAGAACAACTGTACCTAATACTTCATTTACATCATTTTCTGGCCATTCTTTTGAGAGAATTGGATCGAGTTTATAGTAGATGGTGACAATGACCGCTTTATGCGAACTACTATATTCAAATTCAAGTCTAGCGACACCTTTGTCTGGAATAGTTAAGTAAGCTTTATAGAAGTTTCCGCTTCCCTCAACTTCCCAACCATTTTGCGTTAATGTGTCGGCATAGCCTGGTAAGGCGGAAGCATCCGCGCCATAGATATACATGAAAGCATGAATCATTTCGTAAAGTTCACTAGCGTAGGCTTGTTCATTAACATCTGATTCTTTGAAGACATATTCACCGCCTTCAACATTAAAGGCAGGAATGTCTACAACATAGCCGCTATATTTGTTGTAGAAGTTTTGAATGAGTGTTGTATTCCAGAAGAATAACGCACCAAAGTAGATATCCAAACTTCCATATTGAGTGTTGTATCTGTAGTAAACAGCGTATTTATTATCTGGAGAAACTGCAAAATAATGGTCCTTATATTTTGAAGCACCAATTAACCAACCAGCATTATGTAATGTAGTGGTATAACTTGATTCCGCAGTAGTGGATTCTGTATAGCAATAAATCGCTAAGTTAGAAGTTGAAGATTCATAATAATCTGCACCCTCAAATGCTGGTGGAATATCATTAGAATAGAAGGCTTCTTTTGCAATCATTTTGGCAAAATCAGCTGGGAAGGTATAGTAATATGGGTCATATGCTCTAATTACAAACTTACCGTCTTCATCTTGAGTAGTAACTCTGATATATCTTTTACCTTCAGAAGTATTAACACTCTTTTCAAATACTGGATTAACGCCAGCACGTACATATCCTGCGGCATTAAGAGCATCTTGATATTTACCTAATTTAGCACCTGATGCATCTCCACCTTTGATAAGAACTAAATCTTCTTCAGTGTCGTATGAAACTATGGATGCTTCGTCACCTGTATATGGTAATACTTCACCATATAAGTGAGCCTTCATAATGTTGGCTTCTTCTTCAGTCCAGGCTTTTTTAGTGGCTTTACTAACCGTTACTTTGAATGATTTGGAATAACCACTATAAGTGACAGTGACTGTTGTTTCACCGATTTCATTTAAT
>JAFZLN010000052.1 GCA_017551465.1 Bacilli bacterium | reverse complement strand
GATTAACATCAAAAAAGAAGGAATAAGAATGGTCCTTAATCCTTCTAATTAGTTCTAATCTAAACAAGTTGGATACCTTGTTAAAAATATCCTTAACCGAGGGACTCTCGGGGATAGCCCATTGATACTGAGATCAGTAGATCTCTTGAGTGGGAAGCCCCTATCTTCTATAAGTGGGGGAGAAGGTCACCTTTATAATTAGCGTCACTTCGCGTAGAAAATTGTATTCTTATCAAATGCTCCAAAGGCAAAGCCAAAATTTAAGAATAATGGAATATTATCATAAGCTTTGAACGAAGCACGGTTAATAAACTCATCAATGTGAATGTTTTCAATATAGCCATATGGATTATAGACAGTCACATTATCATTTCCTAAATCTAAGCCTTGAATGACAGAGAAATGTAATGTCCATTCATTTTCATATTTAGCGGCCCATTCTAATGCGACTGGATTACCTGCTTTTAATGAATCATGAATTTCTTTTAGAAGAACATCATGTTTTAAATATGAACTCATTTTGAATTCTTTGTCAGGAATACATTCGCTGATTTCGTCTTGGAAGCCTTTAGACGAAGCAGTTGAAACCGCACCATTACGGGCATCTAATTCATCTTCTGTGACTTTCTTACCATAATAGGAAGAAATCATTTCAATGGATGCATAACCGCATGAAACATGTTGCGTAACTAACTCAAGTCCTTCCACTTCTACTTTGTTAGCGTAGTTAGTGTCAGTCTTTAAATAAGAATAATCCTTTTCCAAATTAGCAGTCCTAATATCAAGGATTGTAAAAGGAATAGTGACCGCGAGCACTAAAGCGCCCACTAGGCCACATGAAATACCAATAATAACCTTTGCTTTCTTTTTCATACAGCTATTGATTATAAACTTATTTCATTAATGAACGAATGACTTTTTCACATTCTTTTTCATTCATGATTTTTGGTACTGGATAACCAGGATTACCTTCTTTAAGTGCACGCTTAACGAGTGTCGGCATATCTTCTTCTTTAATAAAGTCGAATTTATCTGGAATATTCATTGCCTTATTCATTCTTCTAAGCTCGGCAATAAAGGCTTTAGCCTTTTCTTCATTACTCATGTTTTCTTTAGTAATACCGATGATATCAGCGAGTTTCGCTAATTTCTTGTATACGGATGAACCATACCAATCTAAAACATATGGAAGAATAACAGCATTAGCTAAACCATGAGGAGTGTTATATAAGCCACCTAAGTTATGTGCGATAGCGTGCACGTATCCAACGAATGCTCTTGTAAAAGCACTACCAGCATAAAAAGAAGCTTTAAGCATATTGTTTCTCGCTTCGATATCTTTACCGTTGTTATAAGCCTTCTCTAAATTATCATGAATTAACTTAGTGGCTTCTTCAGCGTATCTAATTGTGGATTTAACATTACTCTTACCAATATAGGCTTCAACCGCATGTGTTAAAGCGTCCATACCAGTTGTGGAAGTAATATGTGGGGGTAATCCTACAGTTAAAGCAGGATCTAATACTGCGTATTTAGGTCTTAAGCATGGATCAGAAATAGCGTTCTTTTCATGGGTTGTTGGGTCGGTGACAACTGCGGCCACTGTTGTTTCTGAACCTGTACCTGCGGTTGTAGGTACTGCAAAGAATGGAGGAAGCTTTTTATTAATTTTTAAATATCCTCTCATCTTACGAACTGATTTCTTAGGTTTAACCACTCTAGCGGCAGCGGCTTTAGCGCAATCCATTGGTGAACCACCACCAAAGGCAATGATACCTTCGCAGTTATTGTTTAAATACATGTCTTTGCAGTCTTCGATACTAGGAATTGTGGGGTTTGGTTGCACACCATCATAAACGAAATATTCAATACCGTGTGCCTTTAATTCCTCAAATAATGGGTCTAATAAGTGAATACTCATTAATCCTTTATCAGTAACTACAAGTATTCTATTTAATCCTTTATCTTTAATTAATTTAGGTAGTTTTAAAATAGCGCCTTCACCTTCTAATAAAGTAGGTTCAGACCAATTCATAAAACGCATCGCGAATTTTAAAACCTTCTGATAAATGCGATAATAGCATTTCTTTAATGTAAAGAGCATGATGTATCTCCTAATGTTTATCCAATTCCATCTATTTGTTTCTTTAAATAAATGAAAACATCTCTTCTTTTAACGATACCGATGAATACTTCTCTATCATCCACAACTGGGATAAAGTTTTGGGATAACGCTAAAGCGTAAAGTTCATCTAATGTAGCATCAACAGAAACAGCGTTATATGGACGATATCTTTCGATTTCAAGAATATTGGTTTGCTCCGCTAAAGCGAGATTAAAACCACCATTGGCATGGATGAATCTTAAAATATCACCTTCTGATAAGGAAGTAACATAATGGCCATTTTGATCTAAGACAGGAACAACAGTGAACTTATGATACGCAAACTTTTCAAAAGCTTGTCTAACAGTCATTGTACTATCTAGATAAAAGGTAGCCGCTTTAAGCGTAGTTATTTGTAATAAATTGAATTTATCCATGTTTGAATTAATTATAGATTATTAATAATAAGTATTAAATAAAAAGTCATCCAAACGGATGACCTATTCTGCGTTTTTAATTATTTGCTAATCACTTTTTTGTGATATGACTTTTTGCCACAATGTGGGCATGTCATATATCTACTTCTGCCCATATGAGGCGCCATCATGACAGCTTTATATGTTGGGACATATTTATAGCCACATTCTTTACATTCGTAGTAACCAGCTTTCTGTTCAATTCTTAAGGCAAAGAAACAGCCTGCGAAGAAGATGATAGCTGCTGTCACAATCATGACAATCATTGCCCATAATGGTAAGTTGGCGAATTTATATGTCAAGATACCGGTAATTAATAAGGCAAAGAATACGAGCGTGAAAGAAATGCCAATAACCACTTCAGCGGCCAATAATCTCTTATCAGATTCTTCTTTTTCTTTTGTAACTTGAATTAAGTTTAATTCAGCTTGTTTATTATAGTTTTCCATATTTAATTCCTCCCCTGTTAACAATTCGTTAACACTAATTCCAAGCGCGTCGCATAGTTCTAACATGATAGATGAATCTGGCATAGAACGGCCACATTCCCATTTAGATACCGCACGATCGGTAACATGTAGAAGTTCTGCTAATTGAAGCTGTGTGAGCTTCTTTTCTTTTCTTTTTTCAGCAATGAATGTTCCAATTTTTAGTAAATCCATATTCACTACCTCCTTCGCTTAAAACTTTAGAATAAGAAAAATAAATAATATACATACCGTTAGTTGAGTTGGGGAAGAAATAGGAATATCAACTAACAGTAGACCTAAATAAATTATACAAAAAGCCGCCCAATTTGGACGGCTTATTTTGTTTGCGTTTTAATTAGTCAGCAACGTATGGGAGAAGAGCCATGAATCTAGCGTTTTTAATAGCTTTGGCTAATTCTCTTTGGTGCTTAGCGCATGTGCCTGTAGCTCTTCTGGTAGAAATCTTACCGTTTGGGGTAATCATTGTCTTTAAGAGTTCGACATCTTTGTAGTCAATGAATTTAGATTTGTTCTTGCAGAAGATACAAACTTTTTTATGTGGTCTAACTTTTCTAAATGCCATAATTTTCCCTTTCTTTTAATTAAAATGGAAGATCGTCATCTGGCAAGTCATTTAAGTCTAAGTTGTTACCGCTTGATTGAGCAGGAACATCATCGAACTTTGGTTCTTCAACTGGTGCGTCTTTCTTAGGATCTAAGAATGTCACACTGTCGACGATAACTTCGATTGATTTACCTTTCGTGCCATCTTTGCGTTCAAAATTTCTTTGATTGAGACTGCCATCGACCGCGATCCTACTGCCTTTTCTGGTGTTTTTAACTAAGCTATCAGCTTGGTCTCTGAAGACACGGCAATCAATAAAGATTGTGCCTCTTGTGCCATCAGCTTCTCTCATGCGGTTATCAACTGCAAGAGTGAATGTAGCAAAGCTAACATCAGAATTGGTTTTTCTTAATTCTGGGTCCTTAACTAAGCGACCCATTAAGAGTACACGATTAACCATGTAGTTGTCCTCCTTATTGTTGATCAACTGTAACTAGATGACGTAACACGGCTGGATTGATTTTGACTTTACGATTGAATTGATAAAGTGCAGCCTCATCAGCTTCCACTTTGAGAACGACATAGAAACCTTTGGTTTGATCCTTGATTTCGTACGCTAATTCGCGTAAGCCCATCTTGGTATCTGTGTTGTTAACCTTGGCGCCGTTTTTTTCGAGGAGCTTTTGGATGTTGCCCATTTCAGCTTCACGAGCGGCTTCGTCTAAGTCGGCCTTCAAAATGTACATAATTTCATAATTGCGCATTTTATATACCTCCCTCTGGTCTAGTGGCTACCATATTTACATTGGTAGCAGAGATTAATGCTACATTGTAGCGTGTCAATTATACTAGCCAATTTGCAATTTGTAAAGCGCGTGTATACACTAGTTGTCTAGGCGGGCAGATGCCCGTTGACTTCAAATGAAATGTTGCTACAATATAATTGGTTGTTTGAGAGAGCTTTATGCTCCCTCTTTTATTTGGAAACTACTTGCTTTTAAGTAGTCTCTTCAACACAATTAATAGTAGTAAAAGCAACAATAGAACAAGAATTATTTCTTGCATAGTCCATAAGGTCAACAAACAAATGCCCTTTAAAATGTCTCATGGATCATCTCCCTTCGACATTTTTTCCTAGATAAACGAGAAGCAATTGTTAATGATAAAGTTAGACCATTTGGCTAAGTCACTAAAAAAGCCCCTCATTAATTAAATAGGAGCTTTTTTTGATTTTTGTCCGATAAAATTTAATTTTTTGTGAAATTTTTATCTATCTCTCATTGTTGGGAAGAGAATAACTTCACGGATTTGAGCTTGGTTAGTTAATAACATAACTAATCTATCAATACCCATACCAACACCACCTGTTGGAGGCATACCGTATTCTAAGGCTTCAACGAAGTCCTTATCCATTTCACTAGCTTCTTCATCGCCTAACTTCTTAGCTTCTAATTGAGCGAGGAATCTTTCTTCTTGATCTAATGGGTCATTAAGTTCGGTATAAGCGTTAGCGAGT
>JAFZLN010000051.1 GCA_017551465.1 Bacilli bacterium | reverse complement strand
TCAAACTCTCAAAGTTTTATTCTAGTTCAAAATAATTATCTGGTTTTGTATTTTTGTTTTTTAAACAAATTGACGTTGTGATGTTTGTACATCTGTTTAGTTTTCAAAGATCAGTTGCACGTTATTACTTCGTAATAATCTCATTGGGTCTCCCCGACACGTGCTTTGATATAATATCACCGAACATTATTTAATGTCAATGGCTTTTTTTAATTTTTTTTCACCATTTTTTTCAGTGATTTTTCGCTCTCCCTTTTGGAGCGCGCTTTTACTATTATACGCATGTAAATATAGTGTGCAAGAACTTTTTTATATTTTTTTCAAAAATACGTATATATGTGCCTACATAAAGTGCGCGCGTGCGCTAATATATATAAAAAGAAAGAGACCAGATAATTCCGATCTCTTTTTTATTTTTCCTTTAAATAATTATTTTATTTTGCAGGTTCGAGCATAATTTCACGAATTTTATTGATTGTTTGTTGTGAAACACCGCATTTACTAATTAAGTATTCTTCCATTCCTTGTTTAATTGTTTTTGTTGTGCCCCAGCCTAAACCATTATTTGAGGTTCTTGTGAGGTAATCAACTAAACCTGGCCAGTCATTCCATGGACCATTACGTAAATGACCACGATAGTTTCTAGAAGGATTGCTACTATAACTTGTTAATTCGAAGTCGATAACTAAATCTGTATAAGACATACCGAGAACCGCACCAAGCATGAATCCGACAACACCAGTACGGTCAGCACCACCATAACAGTGATAATAAACTGGGTGTCGATCAGCTTGAGCGAAGGCTTCAAACATCTGTTTGATTTGAGAAGTGTTTTGTTGCATACCTTTATAGTAACTGCTGATACTAATTAGTTTATAAGAGATGTCATTGTTCTCTGCGAAGTCACAATAATTCTTTGTGGTTGGATAACCATTGGTTTCACCACTGCTTCTTAAGTCGATTTCTAAACCATTGACCATGCCCATATCTTCTCTGAAGGCTTTTTTAGAAGCATCTGTTTCAGAAACGATATGTCCATCTTTAGTGTTTGTATTGCCAAGATCATCAGTATAGGTTTGTGAACCATACCAACCAGTCTTCTTGTTAATTTCGCCACCACGATAGACTAAGCCTTGTTTAATTCTTTGACCGAAGGAAGTCATATAACCGCCCATATCACGGACATTAAACATTGGTCTAGCGTCAATCCAACGTGGGTAATCACCTGTGGTAAAGGATGTAACTTCTGAGTCTTTTCCGTCAGCGGTTACTTTGTAATAGTATGTTTGATTGACTAATAAGTTCTTTAAATAAGCTTTCGTATTGTTTGTTTTGAGTTCTTTAGCGTCACTTAAATCCGCTTTTTTACCATAGGTAATTGTGTATTCCTTACCTTTTAAGCTTTCAGCAGGTTGAAATTCGATTTCAATACCTTTAGATTCGTCACTCTTTTCACCTTTTGTGTAATCTGCGCCTACTGGATCTAAGTAGTCGTTTTGCGTTGTGCCATCACGATAACCACCCGTATTATCTTGATAATCGCGTGTACTTGGTAAAACGCCTTTGGTGATATCAACGCCATTGTTGCCATACAAATCATTGATGTAGTAATCAGCATCAGCACCTTTCTCAGTGAGAAGTTTCTTTTGTTGTGCTCTCATATCATCAACGTACTTCTTACAGTTAGAAGACATTGAAGATAGATTTGTTGGATTTAGAAGTGTGAAATTATTATTCTTCACTTCCTCTTTAGGACCTTCACTAGAAGATTGTTCACTACCATCACTATTTTGGCTTGTTTCACTTGTGGTCGCTGGATCTTTACTTGTTGAATCATTATCTGCATGATTAATGTTACAGCCAGTAATTGTTAAAGCGGCAATCATTGAAACAAAAAGAAGATGTTTTTTCATGATAAATATCCTTTCAATTTGTTTAGTAATTATGAATTATTGTTCGCCTTAAATTATACACTAAAAGAGAAATAAAAAGAGAGATGAAATTCATCCCCCTTTTTAAGTTTTAATAATGTTTATCTTCTACGGCCTGTAATCAAAGCGACATAGTAGATTACTCTAATGAGTATCGCGATGAAGTCACTATATAAGATATAGGCACAGTAGTAAGTAAGGTTATTGTCTTGGCGGTTTCCATTTTCCGCGATTTTTTTAATGCGATAGACATCATATAAGGTCACAAGCATTAAGAAGGCGAAGATTAATAAGGAAACAATCCAAGAGATTTGAACATTAGCTGGGCTAACGCCACCAAACATAATCATCAACCAGTTAACTAAAGAGAGCCCAAGAGCGCCGATAATTAGGCCAAGTAAGATAAAGCCTATTCCAGTAAGTCTTCCTTTGCTGATATAGCCTAAAAAGGCCATCACACCAAATATTAAAGAAGTAATACCAAACGATTCAACAAGAATTACCCAATCAAAGAGGAAAGTGAATGTTGATAACATGATGCCCATTAAAACCACGTAGATCATTAAAGGGACAAAGATGTTGTGCCTTCCTCGCATGAAGGTAATTGGTAAGACAAACGACATAATTAATAAGGCAATAACGGAGACAATTAATGTGCCCACTAAACCATAGACTATCTTTGTCGCAAGTTCTTCGTTACCAGCGTTAATGGCTTGGTTCAAAAAATATTGTGTCCCATAGCCAAGACCTGCTGCCACCACTGTAGTGATGAGTAAGCAGATAAACATCATCCCAAAGACTTTGGTTAAGAAAGCGCCTTTGGTTTGTTTATCGGAAAAATCGTAGACGACTTGTGTATCGCTTTGTTTGAAAGTTGACATATTAAGTTTAGAGAATGTTGTTTAATAAGGCTTCGTATGAATCAATCTTTAAGGAAGCACCACCGACTAAACCACCATCGACATCTGGGCAAGATAAGTAGGCTTTGATGTTTTCTGGTTTAACGGAACCACCATATAAGACTCTGATTTCATCTGCCACATCACCGAACATTTCTCTTAAAACATCACGGATGAATTTGCAAACGTCTTCAGCGATTTCTGTAGAAGCGTTTTTACCGGTACCAATGGACCAAACTGGTTCATAAGCAACGACTAAGTTCTTAACATCTTCAGCGGTTAAGTCTTTTAAACCAACGCGGACTTGTTCACCAACAACGGCTTTTGTTTGGTTAGCTTCGAATTGTTCTAAAGTTTCACCAACACAGTAAACTGGGACCATGTTGTTAGCGATTAAGACTTTGATCTTAGCATTGCACTTTTCGTTTGTTTCATTGTCGTAGGTTCTTCTTTCACTATGGCCAATTAAAACCCAGTCAATGCCGAATTCTTTGAGCATAGGAATGGAGACTTCACCAGTGAAAGCACCGTGATCATTGAAGTGGACGTTTTGGGCGGCCACGATCATTGTCTTAGCGGCGTTTTCTTTCACTGTAGCGAGTGATAAGTATGTTGGGGCAACACCTAAGTCGATGTTGTTAGCTTCAGCTTTTTTAGCTAAGTCACGGGAAGCAACGGCAAACTCTTTAGCTTCACTAGCGAGTTTGTTCATCTTCCAGTTACCTAATAATAATTTTCTTCTCATAATTATCTAACCACGTCGATGCCTGGTAAGTGGCCATCGTTTTCAATCATTTCTAAGGAAGCACCGCCACCTGTGGAAACGTGAGAGAATTTGTCTTTATAACCGAATTGCTTGACAGCAGCGGCACTATCACCACCACCACAAACTGTGAAGGCTTTGTCGTTTTTAGCAATAGCTTCACAAACGGCTAATGTACCTTTTTGGAATTCTTCTTGTTCGAAGACACCGCTTGGGCCGTTCCAGAAGATCATTTTGGCTTTAGCGATTTCAGCGGCAAAGAGTTCTCTGGTCTTTGGACCGATATCTAAGCCTTGGAAGCCATCTGGAATTTCACCTTTTTCAACGGTTTCAACTGTTGTTCTTTCAGCTGGGTCGAAAGCATCACCGATGACAGAGTCAACTGGTAAGACGATTTTGCCATTCGCTTTAACATAGCAGTTCTTAGCGTATTCTAATTGGTCTTCTTCCACTGGGGAATTACCAGTAGCGTGACCTAAAGCTCTTAAGAATGTGAACGCCATCGCGCCACCAATTAAGATCTTGTCACATTTCTTTAATAAGGATTCGATAACTTTGATTTTATCGGAAACTTTTAAGCCACCTAAAATGGCAACATATGGACGGTCTTCATCTATGACGTCGACACATCTTGTTAAGTTAGCAACTTCTTTTTCAACGAGGTAACCAACAGCAACTGGTTTACCTTCGGCTTTTAAGATTTCTGGAATACCGTATGTAGAAGCGTGAGCACGGTGAGCGGAACCGAATGCATCCATGACGAAGGCATCACCTAAGGCGGCCCAAATCTTGGCTAATCCTGGATCGTTCTTTTCTTCACCCTTTTCATAACGGGTATTTTGCATTAATAAGACTTCGCCATTCTTTAAAGCGTTGACAGCGTTGGTTAATTCTTCACCACGTGTTTCTTTAACGAAGACGACTGGTTGATTTAATAATTCACCTAAACGGACTGCCACTGGGGCTAAGTTACCATCTTTAATTTGTTTGGCGAATTTTTCTGGATCTTCTTGGGCTAATTTGTGTTTGACTTTGCCTAAGTGTGACATTAAGACAACTCTAGCACCTTTAGCGAGTAATTCTTTAATGGTTGGTAAGGCGGCGACGATACGGTTATCATCACGGATTGCACCATCTTTTAAAGGGACGTTGAAGTCAACACGAACGATGACTCTTTTGCCTTCTAAGTTGGTCATTTCTTTAACTGTTAACATAGTTAAGATTTCCTTTCTTCATAAATAACGGCACCCATAGTAAATGAGCGCCGTATATTTCTATGGGTTAATTAAACTAAATTAATTAGCACTTTTCCGCAAAGTATTTAATGGTGCGGACCATTTGAGATGTATAGGAGTTTTCGTTGTCATACCAAGAGACGACTTGAACTTCATATAAACCATTGCCTAAATCAATAACCATTGTTTGTGTGGCATCGAATAAGGAACCGAATCTCATACCGATAACATCGGAGGAAACGATTTGATCTTCGTTGTAACCGAAGGATTGGTTAGCAGCAGCTTTCATAGCAGCGTTGATGGCTTCAGCGGTAACGTTTTCACCTTTAACAACGGCTGTTAAGATTGTTGTGGAACCGGTAGCAACTGGAACACGTTGGGCAGAACCGATGAGTTTGCCATTGAGTTCTGGGATAACTAAGCCGATAGCTTTGGCAGCACCTGTGCTGTTTGGAACGATGTTAGCCGCACCAGCACGAGCTCTTCTTAAGTCGCCTTTTCTGTGTGGACCATCGAGAATCATTTGGTCACCAGTGTAGGCGTGGATTGTGCTCATGATACCAGATTGGATTGGAGCATAATCGTTTAAGGCTTTGGCCATTGGGGCTAAGCAGTTTGTTGTACAAGAAGCAGCGGAGATAACGTTGTCTTCTTTTGTAAGTGTCTTTTCGTTAACACCGAAGACGATGGTTGGTAAGTCTTTACCAGCTGGAGCGGAGATAACGACTTTACGAGCACCGGCTTCAACGTGAGCCATGGCTTTTTCTTTGGAGCAGTAGAAGCCTGTGCATTCGAGCACGACATCAACTTTTAATTCACCCCATGGTAAGTCTTGGGCTTTTGGACGAGCATAGATGGTAATTTCTTTGCCGTCGACTGTAATGGAACCTTCTTTGACGATGGTTTTGCCATCTTCAGCATATTCTGGTTCTTTGCTGGTAACGGTGTGTAAGTTTTCACCGATACGGCCAGCGTAACCGCCTTGAGCGGTATCATATTTTAATAAGTTAGCCAACATCTTTGGGGAAGTTAAGTCGTTAATAGCAACGATTTCGTAACCTTCTGCACCAAACATTTGTCTGAACGCTAAACGGCCAATACGACCGAATCCGTTAATTGCAACTCTGACATTTGACATGTAATTTATGCCTCCTTTATTTGTCACTGCGGTTATATTTTATATATATCAAATATAAGTTGCAAGAAAAAAGCACACAATATTTTATGTGCTTATATTTATATTAAGATAAATAGTAAGGACTACATCTCCACTATTCCTTCAAACAGTGTTGATAAATTGATATCTAAGGCCTTAGCAATTTTGTTTAAAATCACCACTGTTGGATTACGAGTTCCTCTGTCTAAATCACAGAGATAATTACGAGTGATTTCGGCTTCTAAAGCAAGGTCTTCAATCGTCATATTTTTCTGTTGTCTAAGGTATCTAATACGTGCTCCAAGTTGTTTATTGATTGTCATTATTTAGCCTTTCATATAACGCGTGAATTGAACGGAATAAATGGTTAACATTACTTTTAGTAATGGGCTTCTTGAATTTTTCACTAAGAAGGTCGGCTAATTCTTGAAGAGAAGCAGCCTCATTAGCGAGTCTTAATTTACACAATTCTCTTTCTTTAAGATTGCTAATATTATCGATACCTAAAAGTTGGTCAATCATTGCGATTTCTTCCGCTTGTCTTGAACCTGTTTCAATGGTTCTTTTCATATTAGCGGTATCCATATTTGTTAATCTATTAGCGTTATTCATTAAGTCACGATTAGCGCGCACATCTTCAAAATCTAAGCACGAAGAAACAGCACCTATCATAATAAGGAAATTACTAATTTGATCACTCTTTTTAAAGTAGATGACGTATTCATCTCTTCTTTGAGTGATTTTTGGTTCGATATTGCTGTTTTTATATTTAGCAAATAACTTCGCTAACCATTTAGCGTAGTTTTCACTATTTAAAGCGATTTCTAGGTGATAATTACTTGTCACTGGGGAATTAACAGAACCTGCGGCTAAGAATGCGCCTGCAAGGTAGCCAGAGATTGTATCATCGTTTTTAACGATATTCTTACTAATCTTACCTTCTAAGAAGGAGATTTCTAAATCATCCATGATGGCCTCTGAAGCATCAGCGATTTCAATCATGTAAGATTTGCTCTTATCAAGGTTTCTTTTTTCTTTAACAATCAGCTCCGCATCAGCGTGATAGATTTCATTAATTGTTTCATAGATAAAACGCCCAATCTTAGCGTTTTCTGTATTGAGCTGTAATAAAGTCTTTTTATGTCTAAATACTAAAGAACCATTAATTCTAATATAAGCGGAAAGAAGGGCTCTTAAACGATCCTCTGATGGATAAGCATTAGAGGCAAGTTCTTCTTTAACTTGACTAGTAAATGAGTTCTTATTACGCATATTATGATTTTATCATTAATAAAATACATGCAAAAGTATTTTACTAACTACTCCTACGGGGGTATACTAATTATATTGAATTAACAGTATAAACAGAAACAGACAATGAATGCTTATAGTGAGTCTTATTTAGCCGAAGCACAAGACTGGTTGGCCGAATTTTTAGAAACATCAGTCTATGTTTTAAACAAGGAATTAAATGAAGCGTGGATGACCTTTATTCTTTCTCGGTACTCAATACGTTTAGAATCTGGCGACCCATTTACAATATGTGGCAAATCTGGTTCTGAAGTTGCTTTCATTATTTTTGGTGAAGAAAGAAGGGAACTACCTTTTATCTATGATAGGCCACCAGAGTATTGGCTTGGCTGGGCATTGGCATATTATCAATGGTATAGGAATATTCCATTTCATTTCATCACTAATCATATAGATATAGAAACTATTCTTTTGATGTACAAGAAGTATCACGAAATTGATATTGCTCACTTCTGCGACGAGATGGATAGATTAATAAGCACCCATAAAAAAGAAACCAGCCTTAAAAGATTAAGAATGAGTAGAGGCTTAAGCCAGAAAGATTTGTCTAATATTACCTCTATCCCAATTAGAACTATTCAGCAATATGAGCAAAGACAAAAGAATATCAATAAAGCCCAGGCTAATTACATTTTTCTTTTAGCCCAGGCTCTTTCTTGCTCACCGAAAGATTTATTGGAATACTAATTATTTCTTTAAATATTCAATAATGGCTTTAGAGGCCATCTTGCCATCAACTTCAGATAAATAGATTTGTCTAATGTCTCTTGGAAGGATATCGCCACCGGCATAAAGACCTTCAACTTTTGTTTGCTTTGTTTTTGGATCAACAGGGATTGTACCCCATTCATCTTTAACGTTGTCAATCTTGATAAATTCAGAATTTGGGATCTGGCCCACGAGTGGGAAAACACCTTGGACTTCAAGGGTCTTTTCTTCACCTGTTTCACGGTTTTGAATAACCATACCTGTGACTTTATCTTCACCTAGGATTGCCACTGGAACATATGGGGTGAGGATTGTGGTGTTTGGTAAACTGCCAAATTCTTCAACGAGATATTTATTTCCTCTAAATTCATTTCTTCTATGGATTAAATAGACATGATGGGCGAGATCCGCCATATAGATGGCTTCTTTAAGTGCGGTATTACCACCACCGATAATTAAGACATCTTGGCCTTTAAAGAAGTGACCAACACAAACTGCACAATATGATAAGCCATGACCAAAGAGTTCTTTTTCTTTAGGTAGACCTAATTCTCTTTCTTTAGTGCCTGTGGCCACTAATACTGTTTTAGCGGTATATTCGTTTTGTTCGGTTTTAACGTAGAACAAATTATCAACTTTAGTTAATGAGGTGACCATTTCTGGAATCATTTCCACACCAGCTTTCATAAGCCAATTGAAAAACTCTACCGCTAGATCTGGACCAGGAATCTTAGTAAAGCCTGGATAGTTATCAACACGTGGCGCGATGTTAATCTTGCCACCTGGAGTAGAGCCTTCAATAACAGCAACATCTAGTCCTGCTTCTTTTAAGATAATGGCTGTTCTAATACCACATGGGCCTGCGCCTAAGATAAGTGTGTCAAAGGTTTTCATAAAAGGAGACCTCCTAATTCATCGTATGAAGAAACAGCATATTTAGCGTCACCTTTGCGTTTAATCTCTCTTGGACCCCAAGTGACTAACATCGCATCAGTACCAGCATTAACTGCGGTTTCATAATCAATATCGTTATCACCAATATAAAGGACTTTGCCTTTATCTTCAATTCCTAACCGCTCTAAGGCTTTATTAATGCCCGCTGGGCTTGGTTTAGGAGCGTTAACATCGTCCGCGGAGATGACAACATCAAATAAGCCATCAATATGAGCAACTTCTAAAGAATATTTAGTTAAAGGTGCACCTTTATTAGTGACTACCCCTAATAGATATCCTGCTTCTTTAAGTTTCTTTAATGTTTCAATTTCTTTATCAAAAGCTTTCACATAAGGGCGATACAGTTCTCTAGAAACCACTTGGAAAGCTTTATATATTTCTTCAAAAGGATAATCTGGGAATTCATCTGCTAAAGTTTTCTTGATTGGAGGGCCAGAGAAATAGATTAATTCTTCTCTCGTTCTAATCTTCACTGGACGATATTTTTTATATAATTCAAAAAATGATTGGATGAGCATTTCATCGGAATCACATAATGTACCATCTAAATCAAAAAGTAATACTTTGTATTTATTCATTTGTTTGACCTTTCAAACCGTTGATAAATGTTGGAACGGAGATGCCTAAACCAAGAAGGATAGCAATACCCACCACTAAGAACATCACACCGATGTTAAATTGGTTATAGCCCATCACTGGAGCAAATGTTGTGGTAGACATTAAGCAAATAGCGGCTGCCACTAAAGCACCACCAACTGCTAAGATAGCAATTGAACCAATTAGACCAACTTTTTTATCTTTTTCTCTTACAAAGAAAGTATTGTTTTTCTTACGTAAATAGTTACGGACGATATGATTACCAACAATTAGCAATACACCTGCGGCAACATACGCCATACTCCAGAACCAGGACCAATAACCATCTGAGCCCATATTAAAGGCGCCATATCTTAAAGGTTCCATGAAGAGTCTAGTTAAGCCATACCAAATGAGATAGCCAAAACCGACATCACCGAATTCGAGATATTTTCTAAGCTTTCTACCGAATAAATGGGCTAAGACAAAGAAGCCTAATAAATTAGCGACTGCTTCGATTAAGAATAATGGGACATATAGTTGATTTGTGCCCACGAGGTTAGCCGCTCCTAAAGCGGAACTATATTGGGCATTTCTCCAAATTATTTCTGGTAACCATTTCCAGCCATCAACGTTTTGGACAACACCATGTACTTCGCAGTTGAAAAAGTTACCAATTCTACCAATTGCTTGAGCAACTAAAATAAGTGGTAAAGCGATATCAAAGATAATCCAAATGGATTTACCTTTATTACGCCACATATACCATATAACACCAACGGCAATGCCAACAATCGCACCACCCAAGATGGTTAAGCCACCTTCCCAAATAGCTAAAGGTGCCCAGACCTTAATATCATTGCCAAATAGGCTAATAGTTGTCATCGCACGACCATAATCGAATTTAGTGGCCCATTCACCGATGACAAAGCCAATACGTGCACCAAGAATGCCAGCAGGGAATGCCACAAAGAATGTGGATTCAAGAATACCGTGTTGTCCATATTCTTGATACATTTTGTGATCCGCTAAGAAATAGACGAGGATTGCACCACTTAAGATACAAATAGCGTAGAAGGCAATATTTGGTTTACCATTATCTGGTGTGACTAATCCTTTTTGGAAGTTAATACCATTAGGTAATGGGTATGTGAAATAAGGCGCTAAGCCATTTGTGTATAAGAAGAGAGCAAATACTGCAACGGTAAAGCCGATAAGCATGATTCTAAATAACCACTTATCAAGCTTTTCAGGAAGGTTTCTTCCATAGTAATGGAGAATAAATGTATTAATAGCGGTAAACAAACAACCAATGAATAAAATAGCGCCAACCACTAATTCAACAATGTGTAAGGCATCAGGAGCAGCGCCTAGCCACATATAAAAGCCAAACGAGGCAGCGATAAAGAACGCTATTGCTAGAGCAATGGATGTACCAACTTTAATAAATAGCTTTTTATAATTAAACTCAATCATTTGTGTTCTTACTGCTAAAACAGTAAAGACAATACCTACTGCCGCACTAACGGCAAATAGCGCCAAGAAGACAATTGATAATATCATTCCTAACATAATCTATTCGTAATGCTCCTTTTTTAATACTTTCTTTAAATACTGACCAGTGTAACTGGAAGCGTTATTAGCGACTTCCTCTGGTGTACCTGTGGCAATAATCTTGCCACCAGCGTCACCACCATCTGGTCCTAAGTCAATAATATAGTCGGCAACCTTGATAACATCAAGATTGTGTTCAATAACTAATACTGTATCACCGTGATCCACAATACGTTGTAAGACTTTAATTAAACGTTTAACGTCATCAGTGTGTAAACCTGTTGTTGGTTCATCAAGAATATATAGGGTCTTACCTGTTGGACGTTTTTGAAGTTCACTAGCGAGCTTAACACGTTGGGCTTCACCACCACTTAATGTAGTCGCAGGTTGGCCTAATTTGATATAGCCTAAGCCGACATCGTATAAGGTTTGGATACGTTTGACTAAAGATGGTCTATTAGCGAAGAAATGTAAAGCGTCTTCCACGGTCATTTCTAAAACATCATAGATGCTCTTACCTTTATAGGTGACTGGTAATGTTTCTTCGTTATAGCGTTTACCGTTACAGGCATCACATTTAACATATACATCTGGTAAGAAGTTCATAGGGATACGAGTGACACCCGCACCACCGCACTTTTCACATCGCCCGCCTTCAACGTTAAAGGAGAATCGACCTTTATCATAGCCTCTAGCTTTCGCATCAACAGTTTCGGCGAATAAGCCTCTAATGTGATCGAATATTTTGACATATGTCGCTGGGTTTCTTCTTGGAGTTCTCCCAATTGGCTCTTGGGTTTTATCAATAACTTTATCAATATTGTCAAAGCCCTCTATGGATTTTACT
>JAFZLN010000050.1 GCA_017551465.1 Bacilli bacterium | reverse complement strand
CGTGGCATTATGCATCGCGGCTATCGTTGGTACATTCGCATTCGCGTGGATTTTGTTTGAAACAAGCGTTGGCATTGCCAATGTCCAGGAATCAATCAACGGTGTGAAAGAAGCACATTCTGATTGGAACATGTCAGTAATGACTGTCAAGTTGGTTGTTTCTGGTTTAATCGCTGCGACATTATTTGTGGCTATGGTCGTTTCTCGTATGGTGGCTTGTATGCTTCCATTCTTAGCTAAAAAGATGAAATTAGATCCAGCGGTTGTGTGTGGTCCTTTCACCACAACTTTAGTTGACGTTATTACATTACTCACTTACTTCTTACTCTGGACATTCATGTTCGGACCAATGTTAGGACTTTAATTTATGAATAAAAAAGACAACATGTGGGAACTTATCAAGTTCCTTATCACAGGTGTTGTCTGCGCTGCTGCAGACTACTTCACCACCTCACTTTTCTTAAGAATTTGTGCTGGCATTCCAAGTACGATAGCTCAATCCGCTATCTCGCTATTGGCGGGTTTTATCGTCGGTGTTATTTTAAACTACATTTTATCTACTTATTGGGTGTTCAAAGGCAAGCAAGATAAAGCCGTTACAAAGTCCACTAAGTTTATTGTTTTATTCATTGTCTTTAGTGCAATCGCCTATGGTTTAAGCTTCCTTACATATGAAGGTTGCAGAATCTTATTCTCCCACGCACCAGGCGTGAACATTAATGACTGTGGCATTGACTACATCTTAAAATTCCAATTCTGGGGTGACTTAGTTTTCTGGCTCTATACAGTGGCTTTCATCTTAAAGACACTCGTGGGTCTTATTTGGAACTACTTCACTAGAAAATATATTCTCTATCGTCGTAAGCCTGAACAAACTCAAGAATAAATAAACTAAGACAGCATGATAATCGCATTTCCATCGATAGATGCTGTTTTTTAGTTATATTTAAGGTCACTATAATATTATCAAACCATGAAACTTAGAGTGGCCCTAGTCCCATCTTATGAACCAGAGACTGTTTTGCTTGACGTCGTAAACGAACTTTTAGCAAATAGTTTTACTGTGGTTGTAGTTAATGATGGAAGTGGTCATGAATATGACGGGGTATTTTCTCAATTACCTGAGGAAGTCCACTACTTGTGTTATGAAGAAAACCACGGTAAAGGCTACGCCTTAAAGTATGGTTTTCAATATATTAAAGATAATTTTGATGATTGCATTGTTGTGACATTAGATTCAGATGGTCAACACAAGGTTAAAGATGCCGTTAAGATTTGTGATAAATGCGAAGAGAGTGAAGAAGCCACGATTGTTTTGGGTAGTCGTTTCTTTGATAAAAAGGCACCATTTAAAAGTCGCTTTGGTAACTTTATGGCGAGAACTTCATTTCTTATTTCCACTCATCATAAGATCTACGATACTCAAACTGGCTTAAGAGCGTTTAATTCTAACCTATTAGAAAGATTAATCAGCATTAAAGGCGATAGATATGAATATGAAATGAATGTCTTACTTGATGCTGTTAGAAGTGATATCACTGTTAATGAAGTAAAAATTGAGACTATTTACGTTAATGATAATGCTGGCACCCACTACAATCCTTTCAAGGATACGATGAAAATATTCATCGAAGTGTTAAAGTTTTCTGCTTCTTCTTTAATTGGCTTTGGCGTTGATGTCGGCTTATTTGCGTTATTTACCTGGTTAGCTAAAACGTTCTTTGTGGATCCTACCGCTGATGCATGGCAGTACTGGATTATTGGATGTAACATTGCGGCGAGAATCATCAGTGCATCTGTTAACTTCACTCTTAATTACATATTTGTCTTTAGAAGCAAGAAGAAAGTTTGGAAAGCATTATTACAATATGCCGCCCTTGCCATATTCATATTAGCGGTTAATACATCGTTAGTATGGCTGTTGGTCACTAAAGTGGGAATGTACGAAGTACTTGCTAAGATTATTGTAGAAGGTACAATGTTTATAGTTAGTTGGATTATTCAAAGACTATTTGTCTTTAGAAGGAAGAAGAAAGAGTGAAGAAGTTAGTTTTGCCAATCATCTTTACTGTCGTAGGTGTTTGTTTCACTACCTACTCTTTTCTTGATACTTTCATTATCGTTAAAAACGCTAAGTCTGTAGACATTGACCACAATAGCGGTTTCTCTTTTAATGATGGACCAGTGGTAAAACCACCAGTCACATCTTCAAGTAGTAATAATTCTTCTAGCGCTACTTCTTCAGGTAGCTCCGCTGCTTCTAGTTCTTCTTCAGGTAGTAGTCAAAGTTCAATTCCTGTTAACACTGATTACTATGAAAATCTAACTGAAGAACAAATCGCAGCGTTATTTACTCCTAACAAAGAGTTTGAAGAAAGAGAGCATTATTCTGATTCTGATATTTATATTGATATCACCACTCATCGCGATAATGCGGATACCACTACCTATTATGTCGCAGACATAAGATTAAAATCTTTAGGTTTCTTAAAGACTGCTTTAGCCAAAGATCAATACGGCATGCACATTAAAGAAAGAACAAGCGATATTTGTAAACGTAAAAAAGGTATCCTTGCTATCGATGGCGACACATATGGTGAACAAGAAGGTGGCTATGTTGTTAGAAATGGCATTGCTCTTAGAGAAACTAAAAATATTGATCGTATGAGAGGTACTACCCAAAAAGCTGAAGATTTAGTTATTTCTGGTGATGGTACATTCTCCATTATTGATGAAAGATATACTTCTTTTGAAGAAGTCACCGCGATGAATCCATGGCAAGTATTTTCATTTGGTCCCGCTTTAATTAAGAATAATGAAGTGGCTGTTAATGAGAATGAAGAAGTTGGTACCGCGATGAGCGGTAACCGTAACCAAAGATGCGCTATTGGTATTATTGCCCCTAAACACTATGTGTTTGTGGTTTCTGATGGCAGAAGTGATGAAAGCTCTGGTCTTTCCTTAAAGACACTAGGTGAAATCATGAAAGATTTGCACTGTCAATGTGCCTATAACCTTGATGGAGGTGGCTCTGCCACGATGTATTTAGATGATGGTACAGGTAACGCTAATGGATTAGCACATCTTGTTAATAAACCAACACAAGACCTTTCTGGTGGTTATGGACACGCTGGAGGTGGCACCACTATTGGACAGAGGGAGGTAAGCGACATTGTTTATATCGGAAAAGATCAAGACTAAAACCTTGAGATCACTTTATATCTATATCGGTATTACTATCTTTATCGGTATTTTTGGTGCGGTTTATGAAGTTTTTAGTCATAATGTCTTTTCTCCCGCAATGTATTTAGCTTGGTTAATTCCTTGTTTCCTTGGTGTTGGCGTTTACCTTGCATTAGCGTTTGCACCTATTGATAAAGTTCCTGGAACACTCGTAGAGTGCATCTATAACTTCGGTGTGGCAATGTTCACTGTACGTTCAATCTTTATTGGCGTCATCGAAATTTATGGCACCACAAACAAAGCAATGTTAGCGACCTACACTGTTCTATCAATTGTCTTCCTAGTCATTGGTGGGTCAGCTTTCCTAGCAATAATTCTCTACTCAATAATCAGTTCAAAACGTAAAAATAATCGACAAGGGGTTTAAAAAACCTCTTTTATTTTCAAAAATACAATTCTAAAATTAAAGTACATACAGAAAGGGAACTTATAATGAAAAAGTTTTTACAATTCGCTGGAATTATTTCTTTAGCGTTGGCAGCGGTTGGTTTCATTTTAATGATGGCCACACACGCAATGGATTACGCTGCCTCTAACTCTCTTGCAAATGCTTCTGGTTGGTACAGTGGCGTTGCAGTTATTTTCGGTAAAGGACCATACGAAGTATCAGCTTCCGTTCTTGGCTTCGGTGGTACAGGCCAAGGCACATTCGAAGGCACATTAGCTTGGAATGCTCTCCTTGGTTGGATCTTCGCTCTTGCCGCAATGATTATCTTATTGTTAGGTGTTGTTTTACCATTATTAAAGATTAACGCCTTACAAAAATTCGCCGGTTTATTAAACCTCATCGCAGTCGGTTTATTAGTTGTCGGTGGTATCTTCTTATTCTTCACAGTCCCAGCTTTCGGTGCTGCTAATGAATGGGATAATACAAACAACTGGGCATTAGGTGCTGGTTGGGTTGTCGCTGCAATCCTCTACATCCTTGCCGGTGCTGTTGCTATTGCTCCAGCGGCTGCAAATTTCTTAGCCAAAAAGAAATAATTAACTACTCAATAAACAATTAGGGGGCTTAAAAAGCCCTCTTTTTGTATCTTCTATAAATAGTTCTTGTTTTTTATGTCGTGATTTCTTACAATAATCAAGCAGTTCGATGCGCGAGTGGCGGAACTGGTAGACGCGTACGTTTGAGGGGCGTATAGGATTCCCTGTGTGAGTTCGATTCTCATCTCGCGCACCATTAGATAATTACTCCAACGATTTGTTGGAGTTTTTATTTACTGAAAAGACCCCGATTTCTCGAGGTCTTTGTTTTTACATCTTAGTGGTATCGAAGCCTTTAAGAACTTTAGTTAATGGCTTAATGACCTTACGGACATTACCATCAATAAATGGATTTCTTAAGTGGTTCTTTTCTAAGAGTTCTAAGAATGGATATTTACCACCCATCTTGCAGAGCTTAATGTATTTCTTCCATGTCTTTTCATGGTTCTTCAT
>JAFZLN010000049.1 GCA_017551465.1 Bacilli bacterium | reverse complement strand
GAAGACATTGACATGCTTCGTGAACGTGAAAGAGAAAGAAAACGCGATAGCCACAGGAATATTTGTGACACCAACATTGATGGGGCTTAATCACAAATGTTACAACTGTAAACTATGTGTAATTATGAGGTAATAACTTAATGCTAGTCATTACCTTTTTTATTTGTAAAAATACAATGTATCGGAGGCTATTTTATGGCAAAATATCAAATTTTTACCGACTCTAGTTCTGATTTAACTCCAGAACTTAGAAAACAACATAATCTCGAATATTTCTATTTTGGTTTAGTGGTTGATGGTGTTGAATACCGCGCTGACCTTGACTGGAAAGACTATTCGCCAGAAGAATTCTATGGTTGGCTCAAACAAGGAAAGAAAGTTAAAACTACCCAAGTTTCTCTAGAAGAAGTCTTAAAAAGGGTTCGTCCATATTTTGAAAAAGGCATCGATGTTATCTATCTTGCCTGTTCTTGCAAATTAACAGGTTCTATGAACCTCTTCATGTTAGCAAGAGAACAATTATTAGAAGAATTCCCAGACCGCAAGATGATTGGTGTTGAAACATTAACATCTAGTATGGCCTTAGGCATCTTAGCAATGGATGCCGCAAAGAAACAACAAGAAGGCTTATCCATTGAAGAATTAGAACAATGGGTTTTAGAAAGACGTTATTTCTATAACTTCTTCGCGACAGTTGATACCTTATCTTATTTAAGAGCTTCTGGTCGTATTAAGAGTACTGCTGCTTTCTTTGGCAACATCATTGGTGTGAAACCAATCTTCATTTCCGCTAGAGATGGTAACAACTTAACAATTGAAAAAGTTAAAGGTACAAAAGCTTCATTAAATGCGATCTTTGAAGGCGCTAAAAACGCTATGACACCAGATACCGATATCATCTATGTCGGTCAAGGTGACTGCATGGAACGTGCTTTAGGCCTTAAGCAAAGAATTGAAGAAGAACTCAAAGTTAAATGTGAGATCATTCCAATTGGACCAATTGTTGGCACATCATGTGGCCCAGGCATCATCGCGACATTCTTACGTGGTCAAGAAGTTACGCTTCAATAATTTATAAAAGAATTACTAAAGGCGCCTAAAAAGGTGCCTTTTTTGTTACTCGCGTATATAATGTAGGTATGAAGAAAACAGGTAACAAAAATAAAGCCCGCGAAAAAGCGCCTATTAAGAAGAATTACAACAACATCAAGCAATATAAAGTCACCAAAGAGTGTGAACTTTTAGAATTCCTTCTAGAGACCTTTAAAAACCAATCAAGAAATTCAGTGAAATCGTTATTAAGTTCACACCGTGTTTCTATTGATGGTGCACCTGTTAGCCAGTTTAATTTCAAATTATATCCAGAAGATACAATTATCATTTCTAATTCTCCAATTAAAAAGAAAACTAGAAGTAAACTTCCAGTCATTTATGAAGATGATGACATCATCGTCATTAATAAACCAAGTGGTCTACTTTCAGTAGCCTCTGATAATGAGAAATCTTCCACTGCTTATCGTATGTTAAGTGACTATGTGCAGCAAAAAGATAAACACAACCGTGTTTTCGTGGTCCATAGATTAGATGAAGATACCTCTGGTGTCTTTATGATTGCTAAAAACGTGAAGATTCAACAAGCTCTTCAGGAGAAGTGGAATGATTTAGTTAAAAAACGTGGTTATTATGCAATCGTGGAAGGTGTCATGGAAAAGAATAGTGACACAATCAAATCCTACTTAAAAAAGAATAGCCAAAACTTAATGTATTCTTCTAAAAAGCCAGGTGATGGCCAATTAGCGATCACTCACTATAAAGTCATGAAAACTAATGGCACATATTCTTTACTTGATGTCAATATCGATACTGGTAGGAAGAATCAAATCCGTGTTCACTTAGGCGAAAGAGGTCACCACATCATCGGTGATGATAAATATGGTGAACCCGCAAACCCAATCAAGAGATTAGGCTTGCATGCTTATGAATTAGACTTTATTCATCCATTTACTGGTAAGCTTATGAAGTTTACCGCTCCAACGCCAAAAGAATTTGGCACATTATTTGATAACAAATAGGTAAAATAAATATATGAACGTTTGGTTAGCTATTTCATTAACACTCGCAGTTGCTGCAATCTACATGTTTATGATTGAAGTGTTTTCTGTTGCGTTTAAACTTACTGGATTAGCCACTAAAAAGATTAAGCTTCAAGTTGCGTCATTATTTACTAGCACTGGTTTTACTACACAAGAAAGTGAATTGATTACCAATGATGACCGTAGAAGAAGAATCGCGGTTACTTGTATGTATACAGGCCATATCTTCTCCGTTGTTATCATGGGCTTAGTTATTAACGTTGTTATTCAAATCATTAACGTTTTAGATAAAACGTTAGAAGCTAGAACATTTACCGAATGGTATTTCATTGTGTTCTATGTTTCTTTATTCATCTTCTTACTTGTTTTAGTGATTAAAATCCCAGGTATTAATAAGCGTTTCCAAAGATTGTTAGAAAATATCGCTATCAGTGCTTCTAAACGTAATAGACATAGCAATATCATCACAGTCTTAGACTTCTATGGTAAAAACGCTATTTGTGAGGTCTTATTAAATAAACTTCCAGACTTCGCGGATGGTGTGTCCTTGTTTGAAATGAAATTAACCAAGAAATATGTCATCAATATCCTTTCTATTAAGAGAGGCAAAAGAATGGTGGATGTCACTAAAGACACCATGTTCCGTAAAGGTGATGTTTTAGTAATCTATGGCTATATCAATGATATTAAAGAAGCCTTCATCAACAGTGTGAACGGCAAGAAAACAATCGTTGTTGATAAAACAAATGAAATGCAACTTCTTAACAACTATGGTGGCAATGCCTTGATGGAAGTCAGCGTGGATGAAGTGCCAGAAGAATTAAAAGATAAAAAGATTAAAGATAGTCACCTAACTGATCAATATTTCATCAATATCGTGGTTATCAAACGTAAAGACGAATATCTCTTCGCGGATAAAGACACAATAATTAAAAAAGGCGATACAATCACCTTATTCGGACCATATAAGAACATTAAGCTATTATTCCAGCAGGAGGATAAATAATTCATGGAAAGGCTCATTCAATCTATTAAAGAAACTTTTAATTTAAACGAAGAAGATAGTTATCAATTTGACCATAAGTATTATCACTTAGATGGTTGCAAGTTTGTTACATTCTACGATAAGCCAATTGCCAAAAACGGTATCATGAATGTTCTTGATGAAATTGAAAAAGATGGTAAAAACTATCCAATGAAACAAAATTATGTAGTTTTAGTGATTGGTGAAACCGATGATGATTTTCCAAAAAATAGAGGACTTGAATGGGCGAATGGAGAAGGTAGAGAAAACGTTGTCTTTGTCTTATACAATAAGAGACTTGATAAGCTATTCTATCCCGCTAGTATCGTTTTGCCACTTCGTTATTCGTATCGAAAAATAACCAAAAAGATTGGGACATTATTTGAAGAAATTAAAAGCGCTAATTAAGCGCTTTTTCTTTTATTAAATTTCGCCTCTTCTTACATGGGAATCGTATTTCTTACGTTCTGCAGTGTTGAGGACTTTCTTTCTCATTCTATATGTGGATGGTGTGATTTCCACGAGTTCATCACTATTGATATAGTCTAAGCAAGCTTCTAATGACATCTTACGTGGTGTCTTTAAGACAACAGTATTATCTTTAGTAGCACTTCTCACGTTGGTTAAGTTCTTCTTAAGAACACAGTTAACGGCTAAGTCGATATCATAACGGTTTTCACCAATAATCATGCCTTCATAAACCATGACACCTGGTTCAATGAACATTGTGCCTCTTTCTTCGACGTGTTCGATGGCGTATGGAGTGGCTTGTCCTGTTTCAGTGGCCACTAAGACACCGATTTGTCTTTCGCCTAAGGAAGCCCCTGATACTGGGCGGTATTCCTTATATGTATGAGAGATAATGCCATAACCTTTGGTTAATGTCATGAAATTGGTCATAAAGCCTAATAAACCACGTGAAGGAATGACGTATTGGAGAATAGTCACTGTTTCTCTAGCGTCCATATTAACGAGTTCAGCGTTTCTATTACCTAATGACATCATAATGTCACCAACATATTCGTTTGGCACATCGATTAATAAGTCTTCGTATGGTTCACATCTTTCACCATCAATTTCTTTGATGATGACTTGTGGCTTACTAACTTCTAATTCGAAGCCTTCACGTCTCATATTTTCAATTAAGATGGAAAGGTGTAATTCACCTCTACCAGAGACAACCCAGGATTCTTTATTTGGAATTCTTTCGACTTTAAGAGCAACGTCTTTTTGTGTTTCTCTAAATAATCTTTCTTCAATCTTACGAGCGGTGAGTAATTTACCATCTTGTCCCGCAAGAGGAGAAGAGTTAGTACCAAAAGTCATTTGTAATGTAGGTTCATCAATATGTAAAACTTCAAGTGGTATTACATTATCATTATTACATATGGTCTCACCTACAGAAATATCACTAAGTCCTGCGACTGCAACTATATCTCCAGCT
>JAFZLN010000048.1 GCA_017551465.1 Bacilli bacterium | reverse complement strand
TCTTCGGTGGTGCAGTACCAAAGAACTACTTCCCAGCTGTTGAAAAAGGTGTCTTCGAAGCCCTTAACTCTGGCCCATTAGCAGGCTTCCCAGTTATCGGTGTTAAAGGTGTCCTTGTTGATGGTAAATATCACCCAGTTGATAGTAACGAACAAGCATTCAAGATGGCTGGTATCTTAGCGTTCAAAGATGCTTATCCAAAGTGCAAACCAATCATCTTAGAACCAATCATGAGAATCCATGTTATCGCCCCAACAGAATATACTGGTGATATCATGTCTGACTTAAATACACGTCGTGCCCGTATCCAAAACATGGAAGAACACGAAGGTATGCAAGACATTGAAGCTTTAATTCCTGAAGCTGAAATCGTTGACTATGTCACACAACTCAAATCCATCACCCAAGCTTCTGGCTACTTCAATAGAGAATTCGTCTCATACGAAGAAGTTCCAGAATACTTAAAAGACAAAGTTATTAAAGAGAATAAAATCGCTCAATAACAAAAACCCAAATCAGGAAGAGAGGGAATATCGTTTCCCTCTTTTCTTTTGAAAAGAATTATTACAAAATAATGAAGTATGAAATTCCTATTAACAAACGATGATGGTTATAACGCTCAAGGAATACTTCTCCTTAAAGATAAACTTTTAAAATATGGCGAAGTAACTATTGTGGCGCCTTTTGAACATATGTCCGCGAAGAGTGCTGCTATTACCTTAGGTGAATGGCTTAAAGTAGATAAAATCGATGATAATACCTATGCAGTACATGGTACTCCAACAGATTCTGCACATGTCGCTTTAGCGGCTCTTAAGATCGACTGTGATGTCGTAGTCTCTGGCTGCAATAACGGCCACAACCTTTCTTATGACACAATCTTAAGTGGCACAATTGGAGCGTGCTTAGGTGCGGCTATGTTCCGCAAAAAGACAGTAGCCTTCAGTGCGCCTTTTGATGATTTCTCATGTTTGATTGAACACTTTGACGAAATCTGGGAATACATTATGAAGTATAACCTACTAGCTAAGAGATATGTTTTAAATATCAACTTACCAAGAGGACAATATAAAGGTATTAAATTAGGTAGACTATTTTACCGTAATGACCATTATTATTTCGATCAAAAAGAAGATTTGTTTTACGCTTTAAGAGATGTACAAGATTATACTGAAATGCCTGAAGACGCTGATTGTAGATTAGTAAAAGAAGGCTATGTTGCTATTACACCTATTTCTCGTATACCATTTGAAGAAGACATATACGAAGAACTCAAAAAGAAGGTGCAAGATTAATAATGCATTTTGAACTTAACGAAACCGAAAATAAAAAGCTTCTCGCCTTATTTGAACAACATGAGAAGAATATTGATTATTTGCTATACCTCCGCGATTTAATTTGGCAAGAACCACACATCAATAGTGGTCTTTTTGCTAATAAAAATAGTTTTGAAACAAAACAAGAATTCATTAAACAAGTTTTAGAAAATCAAAAAACAGACTCATCTTTTATTAACAAAAACCTTCTTTGGGATACTCAAGAAGTGATGTTAGATACTTTCACTAATAATCCGTATTATCAAGCACTTAAAAATATTGGCTTTGAAGAAGATGGTTGGAAGTTAACCACCAAGAAGATGAAAGCCTTTACCTTATTCCCATATGATGAACAATATCATTATGGAAGTAATTCAATCTTAAAGATGTCTTTAGGCTATTTCACTAAAGATTATGACTATCCTACAATTTCTTTATATGACCAAGAATGGATGAGTCTTAATCCTCATGAAATTAGAACTATGGAGATGCCAATACAAGTGGCAAAAGGTAAAGTCTTAACTCTTGGTTTAGGTCTTGGCTATTTTGCCTATATGGTGCACTTAAAAGAAGAAGTAAAAGAAGTCTATATCGTGGAAATGGATTTAGAACTAATAAAGTTATTCCAGAAACACTTACTGCCATTATTTCCGTATAAAGAAAAAATCCACATTATCAAAGCGGATGCTTTAGCATATATCAGTCAAATTAACGATAAAGATTATGATTTTATTTTTGCAGATCTATGGCATGACGTCAGCGATGGCTTACCAATGTATATTAAACTTCAAGAAAGATTCAATAAGTTCACATACACAAGACGCCATTATTGGATTGAGAATTCACTAATTTCATATTTAAGACTATTACTAATCGGTGTTATCAAAGACGAATACTACAAAGTTGAAAGTGAATATGATGACATTCAATTAACAATCAAAAAATACTTGAATAAGTTCACTCTTCACAATAGCTATGAACTAGATGCGTTATTGAGCATACAAGGAGTAAAAAGTTCAGTACTAATCAAATAAATCTTTTATATATTATATAAAAGTGCTATAATATCTTTGGGAAATGGATAAGGGATATAGAGTAATCATCTACCCCTTTTTTATTTCCCTTTTTTGACAAAGCAAAGTCACTAAAACTCGGAACGGAGACCTCACAAATCTAACGCTAGAAAGTGAGGTGATTTGCGATGAAGCAATTCAAAGAATTCAAAGCAATTCTAGTTTTGATTGCTCTTTGCCTCCTATTGTGCCTGTTTCTAAAACTCGCATAAAAAAAGAGTCCCAAACAACTAACCACCTATAAGTGTTGTGAGGCTCCGTTCTTATGGCTTCATTATAACAAATAATTCGTCAAAGACAAGACGTTAAAACTCGGAACGAATACCTTCTCTGACACACAAAGAAGGGAGGTGATAATGATGAAACATATTAAAGAATTCAAACTTGTTTTGGTTCTAATTGCCATCTGCCTCTTTATATGTCTGCTGCTGAAGCTGATATAAAAAAAGAATCCCTTAAGGGACAATTACCATAAAGTGCCTGAGAGGATTCGTTCTTATGGTCTTATTATAGCAAATCATTTTGTTTAATCAACAAACCTATTTGAAAATATTTATTGTATTATTTGAAGAAATAATAGAGTGGTATATAATAATTCCGGAAAGAAGAGGTATTTATATGCCATTAGTTAACTCTAAAGAAATGTTTGAAAAGGCCTACAACGGCGGCTACGCAATTGGTGCTTTCAACTGCAACAACATGGAAATCGTTCAAGCGATTACAGAAGCTGCAAAAGAATGCAATTCACCAGTTATTCTCCAAGTCTCCGC
>JAFZLN010000047.1 GCA_017551465.1 Bacilli bacterium | reverse complement strand
TAACTTTGATGCTGGTAGAGGCGGCATGAACGATGCCTTAACCGAAGCGCTTGGTTTAGAGAACATTTATCAACCTGAAAACGAACCTTGCATGCGTATTGGTACATTAAAAGAAGCGATGCCTGTTGAAGAATTTGCAAAATTTGCTAAAGCAAAACTCAACGTTGATTATGCATTGTTGATTGATGAAGGTAATCCAAGCATCAAGAAAGTCGGTATCGTTGGCGGCGGCGGTTCTCGTGACTGGTTCATCGCTAGAGATGAAGGCTGTGATATTTATATATCAGGTGACGCTCCACATCATGTGAGACGTGCGATTGTCAACGAACACTTCAATTACTTGGATGTGCCTCACGAAGTGGAACGCATTTTCATGCCACAAATGAAGAAATTACTTCTTGAAATTGACCCAACATTGAACATCTTAATGGTGGATCACGAAGAAATGCCTGAAGTAATAATGTAGTAAATAATTAGTAAAACTATATCGAAGATATATAGGAGATATTTAAAATATGAAAGCAATCATTGAAATTAACAAATATGGCGTTATTGAAGTCGAATTAGATAGAAATCATGCGCCTATCACCGTCGATAATTTCGTGAAGCTCGCAGACAAGGGATTCTACAAGGGATTAACCTTTCACCGTGTCATTAAAGGCTTCATGATTCAAGGCGGATGCCCTAAGGGCAACGGCACAGGCGGTCCTGGCTATTGCATTAAAGGTGAATTTGCCGCAAACGGTGTTAACAACCCAATCAGCCATAAGCGTGGCGTGATTTCCATGGCTAGGGCTATGGATCCAAACTCCGCTGGTAGCCAATTCTTTATTATGCATAAGGATGGCGAGTTCTTAGATGGCCAATACGCCGCTTTTGGTCAAGTTACCAAAGGCATCGAAGTCGTTGACGCTATTGCGTCAGTGAGAACAAGCCCAAACGATAGACCATTAGAGGCTGTCGTCATTAAAGATATTAGAATTGAGAAATAATATGGCTAAGGATTTATTAATTGGTTCTCACGTTGCTATGAATGGCCCAGATTATTATCTTGGCAGCGTTAAAGAAGCGATTAGCTATAATGCTACAACATTCATGTTTTATACTGGCGCGCCACAAAACTCTTATCGTAAGCCTTTGAACGAATTAAAAATCGAAGAAGGTCGCGCCTTGCTCAAAGAGCACGGTTTTGATGAGAACAAGATTGTGGTTCATGCGCCTTATATTATTAATCCCGCTAATAAGAACCGTCCTGACCTTTTAGAATTAACAAATAAAACACTAATTAGTGAATTAAGAAGAACCTACGCCTTCGGCGCGAAGATTCTTGTTCTTCATCCAGGTAACCATTTAGGCTTAGGCGCTGAAGAAGCCATTCAAACCTTAGTGGAAAACTTAGATACTATCTTCTCACAAGATGGCACTGATGTACGCATCGCCATAGAAACTATGGCGGGCAATGGTTCTGAAATCGGTACTGGCTGTGAAGATGCCAAAAAGATTCTAGATCTCTGTCATTACCCAGAACGTTTAGGCGTTTGCCTTGATACATGCCACGTACATGACGCAGGCTACAACGTAAACGAAGTTGACGACTTATTAGCCGAGTTTGATCGAATCATCGGTCTAGACCGCCTTTTAGTGGTCCACGTGAACGATTCTAAGAACATTAGAGGCGCCCACAAGGACCGTCATGAGAACTTAGGATATGGTGAAATTGGCTTCGAGGCTCTTTGTAAGCTCGCTAATCATCCACTCTTAAGAGATGTACCAAAGATTCTTGAAACTCCATATATTAATGAAAAAGCCCCTTACTCTGATGAAATCAGAATGTTAAGGGACGAGAAATTCATTGATGGCTGGAAAGATAAATATCTAGCGTAAACTATCAATTTCTTTAATTAAAGCGTCATAGGCTTCGGCTTCTGACACTTTTTTTATGACTTCGCCTTTCTTGAAGATGACGTATTGGCCTTTGCCACCCGCAATGCCAATATCCGCGCTCTTACCTTCGCCTGGGCCGTTGACGATACAACCCATGCAAGCCACTGTGAGCTTGATGCTATTGTCTTCAAGGTATTTAAACACTCTTGCACCTAATGGTTTGATATCGACTTGGGTTCTACCACATGTTGGACAAGAAATAAATGTAGGATAATTTTCGTATAATCCACAGTCATGGAGTAAACGTTTCGCGGCAATGACTTCGGATTGGGCATCGCCAGTAATGGAAATTCGAATCGTATCCCCCACTCCTTCTAAAAGAAGAGGCGCTAAACCAGCGGTGCTTCTAATCACTGATAAATCATATGGACCGGCTTCTGTAATACCAATATGTAATGGATATGGGAATAGTTCACTAGCGAGTTCATACGCTTTGATTGTTTCTTTAATGTTACTAGCCTTTAAAGAGACAACAATATCATGGAAATCATACTTCTCTAAGATTTCGATATGTTTCTTCACGCTTAAAACAAGTTTATGAGCTAATGGAATATCAGCGTCGGCGAATTCTTGACTGACTGAACCTGAGTTAGCACCCACTCTAATGACCACGTGTTTTTTCTTGGCGAGTTCAACGATTTCTTTAATTTTAGTTTCATCATTGATGTTGCCAGGATTAAGTCTAATCTTATCGACACCATTTTTAATCGCCTGAATAGCGAAATCACCATTGAAATGGATATCAGCGATTAATGGGATTTTGATTTGCTTTTTGATTTCTTTAATAGCTTGAGCGTCTTCTTCATCTAAGATCGAGACTCTCATCATGTCTGCGCCTAATTTCGCGCATTCGTTAATTTCTTTAACGACTTCCTCAACGTGAGAAGTCTTATGTTTGCACATAGATTGGATTAAAACTTTGTTCTGACCACCAATGGTGATACGACCAATCTTTGCTTGTCTAGTTTCTGTTCGTTTCATATGCCAGTATTATAACCTAGTTTATAAATAAAAAATATATTTGCATTATATTTTACCTGTGGTAAGATATTTAAGCGACTTTGAAGGAGAAAATCAAATGGCAAGCAAAGATGATAGAATCTCATTAACACTTAAATGCACAGAATGTGGCGAGGAAAATTACCTCACTTCTAAAAATAAAAAGAAACACGCTGATCGTTTAGAATTGAAGAAATATTGCCCACGTTGCAAAAAAGTTACTCTCCATCGTGAGAAAAAGAAATAATAGGCTTGTGCCTATTTTTTTGTGCCTATGATTAAAGTAGTTCCCTTTATATTTGAAGGAGTAGATGAATTATACGCTAATACGTATCTTTTGATTGACTCTGATAATAACTGCGTGGTCATTGATCCCGCTAAAGAATATCCAGGAATCGTTAATTATATTAAGAAAAATGAACTTAACTTAAAGGCTGTTTTACTTACGCACGGTCATGTCGACCATATGCGTGGAGTGGACACTCTCGTTAACGAATTTAACGCACCTTTATATATCGGCTTTGATGACGAAGATAAGCTTAGCGATACATACGCAAATTGTTCATTCTTTTTAGGGGAAAATGTCACTATTAAAAGTAAAGCCAATACCTTAGCGGATAACGAAGTTCTTCATTTATTAAATGAAGATATTAAGGTAATCGCGGTTCCTTATCATACCGCTGGTTCGGTGTGCTTTTATCTCAAAGAAAGCGGCATCCTTTTCACAGGTGATTTTATCATTATGCATAGCGTTGGCCGCAGCGATTTACCATCCGCTATGCCTAAAGAATTAGGCAACTCTATGGCCAAAGTTTTAGCGCTCCCAAACGCCACTAAAATCTATGGAGGACACGGTCCATCTTCTACTCTAGAAATAGAGAGAAGAGTAAATCCATTTGTCAAATAATGAATATTTGATATAATATTCAAGGAATTTATTGAAAGGAATTATAAATTTTATGGTAAATGTTACAGAATTAAGACCAGGCAACTATTTCATCGATGAAAACAATTTATACCAAGTTTTAGATATCTTATTAAATAAGACAGCGATGAGAAAAATGGTCGCTAAGGTCAAAGTTAAAAACGTCCGTACAGGCACAATTAATGAATTAGCTCGTAACTCTGGTTACATGGTTGAAAACGTTCGTTTAGACAAGAGACAAATGCAATATCTCTATGATACAGGTGATTTCTTCGTCTTCATGGATCAAGAAACTTACGAACAAGTTGAAATCCCAGCAGAACGTCTCCAATGGGAAAAACAATTCTTAAAAGGCGACGAAGTCGTGGAAATCACTTCCTATGACGGTGAAATCCTTGGTGTTAACTTACCAGCTAAAGTCACTTTAAAGATTACACAATGTGATCCAGGTGTTAGAGGTGACACAGTCAACAAACCAACAAAACCAGCTACTTTAGAAACAGGTTTAGTGGTCAGAGTCCCATTATTCATTGAAGAAGGCGAAGAAGTCTTAGTTCGCACAGATAACGGCGAATACGACGGCAGAGCCTAGTAGGTAACCCAAATGGAAATTTGGCAAGCGTTATTATTAGCATTAGGCGCTCTAATTGTTGGTGGTATCGCGGGTTTCTTTATTACCCGTTACATCTTCCAAAAGCAACTTAGAGAAAACCCACCTGTTAATGAAAAGATGATTCGCGCGATGTTTAGAAGCATGGGTCGTACCCCAAGCGAAAAACAAATTCGTGAAATCATGAGAAACATGAATCAAAAGTAAAAATAATAACACTCATAAGAGTGTTTTTATTATGCCTAATTACCTTCATTTAGCCATCTAGAGCCATGAAACGCAAAAAGATAGCGTGTAATCTTAACTTATGAGTGACATCCCCACTTATAGAAGATGGGGGCTTCCCACTCAAGAACTCTAATGAATTCAGTATCAATGGGCTATCCCCGAGAGTCCCTCGGTTAAGGATATTTTGTTATAAGATATCCGAACTTAATTAGATTGAGATTAATTAGATGGATTAAGGACTATTCTTATTCCTTCTTTTTTGATGTTAATCGCTGCATTATAGTCGCGGTCATGCTTAAAGCCACAAATGGGACAAACCCAACTCCTTTGATTAAGCATTAAATCGCTTTTTCGATAATTACAGCATGAACAAAGCTGACTACTAGGAAAATATCTATCAACTTTGATTAATTTCTTATTTAGCCACTTTAGCTTATAGGATAGGTAATTAAGAAAAGTCCCATATCCTAAGTCAAATATAGAAATGCCTAGTTTTAACTTATCTCTTCTTTCACTCATCTCTTTTAAATCTAAATCTTCCACAAAAACATAATCATAAGTATTAGCAAGTTTTCTACTTACTTTATGAAGAAAGTCTTTTCTTTGATTAGCAATGTGTTCATGGAGATTCTTTATTCTCAACAATTGCTTTTGATAATGAGTTGAATCTTTCGTCATGTGAGAAAGCTTTCTTTGTTCTTTTGCTAATTTAGTTAGAGAGTCTTGATAATAAGTCGGCATATCTAAGTGATTACCATTACTATCAACGAAGAGATGAGATAAAGAAAAATCTAATCCAATTGAATTATTTGGGTCAAGTTTCTCTTTGATGTATTCTCCATAGTCAAAGTATTCTTCTTCTCCTAATAAAGAAACATAGTAATATTTGCCTGAACGAGAAACACTGACCATGGTGAATTTAAATGATTCTGGTAAATGGCGATGAAGCTTAACTTTGACTCTTCCTAATTTTGGGATTTGGATATCATCACTAGTGAAACGAATAGAGTTAGTTATATTCATGGTCGTATAACCATAATCATTCTTTTTCTTTTTAAATTTTGGGAATTCTGCATTATGTCTGAAAAAACGCATGTAAGCGTCATATAAGCGAAACACAGTTTGTTGTAATGCAATCGAATCAACTTCTTTTAAATATGGGAATGTTTCCTTATATTCAGGAAGAAGCTTAATTAAATCATATTTCTTAATGGAATAGTTCTTATCAGCACTGTACGATTCAATGCACATAGAAAGAAAGTCGTTATAGACTTGACGACAAC
>JAFZLN010000046.1 GCA_017551465.1 Bacilli bacterium | reverse complement strand
GTTTGGCTAATGTTCTAGCTTGGTCAATGTTCTTCATAAAGGCGCCATTGCCTAAAGTGACATCTAATAAGATGGCATCTGTTCCAGCAGCTAATTTCTTAGACATAACGGAAGCCGCGATTAATGGAATGGATTCAACTGTACCAGTTACGTCTCTAAGAGCGTACATCTTTTTATCGGCAGGCACTAAGGATTGGGTTTGGCCAACAATCGCAATGCCGATATCGTTAACTTGTTTAATAAAGCGATCACCACTGACTTGAATAGATAAGCCAGGGATAGATTCTAATTTATCTAAGGTACCACCAGTATGGCCTAAGCCACGACCACTTAATTTAGCGAATGTCGCACCACAAGCGGCCACCATTGGTCCAAGGACCAAGGATGTCTTATCACCAACACCACCGGTGCTGTGTTTATCAACTTTAACACCTCTAAGGGCGCTTAAATCAAGAGTCTCGCCAGAATGTTCCATTAAATCAGTTAGGTTAATAACTTCTTCTTCGCTCATTCCTTTAAAAAGAATCGCCATATTCATCGCACTAACTTGGTAGTCTGGGATTTCTCCTTTGACATATCCGTTAATCCAAAATGCAATCTCTTCACGGCTTAAAGCATGACCTTCACGTTTTTTAATGATTAAATCTACCATTCTCATAAGAAATACCTCACTTTTTAATATACCATAAAAAAGGATTTTTTATAATAACGTTTCATATTAGTGAATTCAAGTACTTTATACACTTTGTTAACGTTGCTAACAATACTATAGATGGGGTAAGATTATTTCGTGAACTTTTTAAATCATTTAAAAACATATCTAAACGATGAAGAAATAAATAAACTCGCTAAAGCGCTAGAGGAAGATAGCAAGCACGCTTTACTTTTAAATGAAGAAAAGATGAGCCAAGAAGCTTTGCTTAGTATCTATTCTAGTTTAACAAGACATCCAATCATTCCTAATGCTTTTGTCTATGATAAGAATACACTAGAGTTAGGCAAAAGCATTTACCATGAATTAGGTTGCTTTTATCTACAAGAGCCTAGCGCGATGCTTCCAGCGTATTTGCTTAGTCCTAAAGAAGGCGAACTAGTCTTAGACTTATGCGCTGCCCCTGGTGGTAAGAGCATGCAAGCATCATTATTGATGCACAATAAAGGTCTTATTGTTTCTAATGACATCGCTAAAACTAGAGCGTTCGCCATTAGTGAGAACGCTGAAAGAATGGGCAGAGGAAATCTTCTCATTGTTAATAATGATTTTTCTAGTATTTATCAACACTATTTGAATACATTCGATAAGATTATTTTAGATGCTCCATGTTCAGGAAGCGGCATGTTCCGTAAGATGGACGAAATGCAAGAAGATTGGTCTATTGCTAAGGTCAATAAATACGCAGAGATCCAAAAGTCTCTTATCTTAATCGCGTACGCAATGCTTAAGGAAGGTGGCGAGATGGTCTATTCTACTTGCTCTTTCTCTTATGAAGAAGATGAGGAAGTTATAGAGTACTTGCTGAGCAATACTGACGCTGAGATTAAGCCTATCGAAGATAATCCTTTATATTATGTCAGTAAGGCCAAACCATATGGAATTCACTTACTACCGAGTTTATTTCCTGGTGAAGGTCACTATATCTGCTTAATTAAAAAGCCAGGTGTCTTGAAACCTAGTGTTTCAAAGGATAGTAAAAACAAGATGCCTTATGATATTCCGACTAATGAATATAGCCACTATCAAAAGTATGGCGATTATCTCTATTTGATGGATAAGGAATTTAACGTTAAATTCTTAAACATTGTCCGATATGGCGTTAAAGTTGGCCAAATCGATAAAGGTGATATTAGATTTGATTACCACTACTCACATTTCATTAACGAATTTAATAACGTCTATGAAATGGATGAGATAGAGACCGCTAAATACTTCCTTGGTGAAGGGGTCAACAAAAACACCAACAAAGGCTATTGTTTGCTCAAATATCAAGGAATCAATGTCGACATCGCTAAAAGCGATGGACGCATTATCAAAAACCGTCTACCGAAAGGTTTAAGAAAGAAATTAATCTTCTAAAGAATAGCGTTGAATTTATACGCTTTTTCTTTACGTTCACTCATGATTTTGTGATCAAGTGGTCTTAAGTGATAAGTCACTTCTTTTTGAATCATGTTACGGGTAATTTCTGCTAAATCGGATGTATTTAAAGAAGCGTAATCTTCTGGAGTGATTGGTTTTAAGAAAGAAATAGAGACTGGATATCTCTTAAACTGTGGGTGCTCTTTTAAGACACGGAACGTGCCATAAGTCGCAGCTGGTAAGATGGTGACTTTAGCCTTTTGAGCAGGTCTAAACGTCCCATGATGGAACGCTGCCACTGGTAACATTTGGTCACGAATTCTTGTACCTTCAGGGAATATCATCCAGTTTCTTTCACCCTTCTTTAAGTCTTCTTCGACACTTAACATAACTTTTAGTGATTGTCTTAAGTCATCTCTATTCATGCTCTTCACATCTAAAGACTTTAAAGCGTGTTTTAAAAGCGGTACTTCTTCAAGCTCCATTTTGCCAACGAATGTCGTTGGTTTTTCTAAAGCAATCAAAAACGGCAATGGATCAAAAGCAGACATGTGATTAGCCACTAGGAAGAAATTTCCATCAGTAGGAATATTTTCTAAGCCAAAGACATGCAAATCAACTTGCAACGCATCAGCGGTCTTTTTAGAAATTTTTCTAAAATAAGCATTTCTGATTGCAAAAGGTATTTTATCTAGCTTTTTATTCCATTTTCTAAAAGTAAAAAGACAAGCCCATAATAGGCGAGGCCCAACTCTTAAAACGGCTTTTGAATAATGGAACATAGTTTACTTAACTTCTTGATGTATTTTTAAATTCGATGGGAAATGGCGGATTTGTTCCGCAAGGACATAGAGTCCTAACTGTGGATGCGACTCTAATCTACCAAATATTACCACAAAATGTCCGTTAGGGATACGTAGTAATGGATTAGAGGCGCTTCTATCCCAGTACATCACAGGGATTTTGCTGAAGAATCTATTTTCTTCAAATGGTTCGAGTGATTCGATATCGATGTATCGAAATTTTGGATGGTCACTAATAGCGTCGCTGGCTTGACCAAGTAACGTGATGGTTGAAATCATAAATAGTCCTTTCTTCTCAGGTTATTTCTTAAGAAATAACATCTTAATTGAACATCCTGGAAGAAAGCTATTTTTTACTGTTATTGCCCTATTATAATTCACACCATCGAACTCCGTGAAATAATCGTCTAATTCCAAAGAGATCTTTTTGCTGCTTGGATTGATAAGAATGACAAATTCTTTTTCGTTATCGATGATGTTTTTATTTTTAGCCACTAAGGCATAAACACCATTGTCCCAGTGGGAGACTTCAAAAACATTCTTAATCTCCTCTGGTTTAGATAACTTAGTATAGGCTAGTTTCTTACGCAGGATATTGAAAAGACGGAAACGATTGACCATGTCAAAGCGTTCATCAATAAGACGATAGTTAAGGTTATTGACGCCTATCGTCTTGTAGGTGTTATCTAGTCCATCTTTGCTTTGGCCAATTTCTTGACCAGCGTGAACTAAAGGAACACCGAACGAAAGAAGTAAAATGCGATTAGCGAGGTCCACTCTGTCTAGGAGCACTTTTTCTTCTTCAAATGCGTTAGAAACAAGCAATTTATCATAAAGCGTACTATTATCATGACATTCAAGATAATTGATGCTTTGATTAGCAGAAATAAACATTGGTTGGTAGGATAATGGTAATGTGCAAGCATGGAAGGCATAGTCCATACCAAATGCATAATCAAAATTACCACAGATGAAGCCTTTTTCATGAAGGCTAGATGATGAAGATGGGCCTTTAACACTATCGCGATATGAGTCATTAAAGAAGCCTACCTCTTTTAGTAAGGACGCATTATTTTTACTAGCTTTTTCTTCTCTTTTTAACTCTTCGCCCATGTCCCAGCCTTCACCATATATGATGGCGTCACTCTTGATCTTTTTAGCGGCTTTATAACAGGCTTTAACTGTTTCAATATCAAGAAGGCCCATCAGGTCAAATCTTAAGCCATCAATATCGAAGTATTTGAAAAGATATTTCACACTGTCGACGATAATCTTTCTAGCCATTTTTCTTTCGGAGGCAAAGTCATTACCACATCCTGAGGCATTAGAAAGATAATGGTTTCTTCTACGTCTAAAGTAGTAATGCGGAACAGTCTTTTCAAAATCACTGTTTTCATATTCATAAATGTGGTTATAAACCACATCCATAATAATTCTTAAATCATTTTCATGGTATTTATTAACCATTTGTTTGAATTCTAAAACTCTAGAGGCCGATACTTCTGGATGAAGAGCATAACTACCTTCAAGGGCAAAGAATGATAATGTGTCATAGCCCCAGTTATACCAGTTATTGGTCTTGATATCATCAATAGAGTCAAAGTCTAAAACTGGTTGAATTTGCACATGGGTAAAGCCCATATATTTGATGTAATCTAAACCAGCAGGATTACCCCCTACTGTCTTTCTACCAGTTTCCGCAAAACCAGCGTATTTACCTTTATTAACGGTGCTATTATAGTTACCCTCATTTAAATCACGAATATGGGTTTCATAGATTACTGCATCTACATACTTTTTGATTTCTGTTTGTGGTTTGATATTTTTAATTTTGAGCACGACATCAGTATCAATAACAACGGAATATTCACTATTTAAGCTGACTTCTTTAGCGTATAAATCTTTAGCCTCAGTCACAACACCTGAGTTATTGATGATATAGCGGTATTTGTAGTT
>JAFZLN010000045.1 GCA_017551465.1 Bacilli bacterium | reverse complement strand
GCAACCCTTGAAGAAGAGTTCAATAAGGCGATGGAAAAAGCCGGTTCCAAATGCCGTTTATTCCAAGGTTATGGCTTAACGGAAGCCATTGCTGTTAACTGTGTTAACACTTTCAACGCTAATCGTAAGGGTTCATTAGGCAAAGCCATGCCTGAAGCCACCTTCAAAATCGTGGATGAACAAGGCAATGAAGTTAAACGTGGCGAACTTGGTGAAATCATCATCAAGAGTGGGGCTATTATGCTTGGCTACTATCAAGATGAAGAAAGCACTAAAAACTGTTTAAAAGATGGTTACCTTTATACTGGTGACCTTGGTTATATGGATGAAGATGATTTCATCTATTTCAAGCAACGCAAGAAGAGAGTGGTCAAAGTCTCTGGCGTGGCTGTTTTCCCAAGTGAAGTCGAACAACTTATTGAATCAATGCCAGAAGTCACATCTTGTGCGGCTATCCGTATTCCTGATCCTAAACTTCAAAACGCTCTTAAAGTTTTCGTCGTCGCTAAAGTCGTAGATGAAACCGCGATGAAAGAAAAAATACTTGAGACGTGTCGTAAATATCTCATTAGATGGTCAGTTCCAACTGAAATTGAATTCAGAAGTGAACTACCTTTAACCATGCTCGGAAAAGTTAACTTCCGTGCTTTACAAGAAGAAGAAGATAAAAAACGCGGACTGCTGTGATATAATGTCACTCACATGTGGTCATGGCGGAATTGGTAGACGCGCTGGTCTCAGAAGCCAGTGAGGAAACTCATGGAAGTTCGAGTCTTCTTGGCCACACCATTTTTATGAAAGTCGATCGCTATTCAACTTGTTGCTATTTAAAGAAAGACGAGCAATACTTGCTCCTTTTCCGTAACAAAAAGAAAATAGATGTTAATAAAGGCAAATGGATTGGCGTTGGTGGTGGCCTTGAAAACAAAGAAACACCAGATGAATGCGCTATCCGTGAAGTCAAAGAAGAAACAGGCTTAGATGTTCATAGCTTAAAATGTTCAGGAGAAGTAGACTTCATCTACGATGGCTACTTTGAAAAGATGTATATCTATGAAATCACTGATTTCTCTGGGGATATTATTGACTGTAACGAAGGTGAATTAAAATGGATTCCAATCAAAGACATCTTTAATTACCCGATGTGGGAAGGCGATAAAGTGTTTCTTCCTTCATTAATAAACCATGAACCATATTTCAGAATTAGACTGACTTATGAAAACGATATTTTGATAAACGCGCAAAAATATTGATAAAAATTGATGATAATTTAAATTATTTATGTAATAATAACAAAGCGCGCTAGGGGTGTAGCACAATGGCAGTGCAACGGTCTCCAAAACCGCTGATGCGAGTTCGATTCTTGTCACCCCTGCCAAAACCATATGAATGTGTCGATACAATTCGGCACTTTTTCTTTTATTTCGCCTTCTTTTGTTCTAACTCCTCTATTGTAGGAAGTGATGACTTACATTTTTCTGGTATAAGATTCGCTAATTGATATTCTGAAATACCGATTGGAGAATTAACACCATTTATAACGTGCTTGGCGAGAGTATTGTCTTTGTTTCTGCATATTAATATTCCTACAGTTTTATTATCATCTTCACCCTTCAATGTTGCATCAATTGTAGTGGTGTATCCAATCAACTGGCCCATATGTTCTGGTTTGAACTGACCAGTTTTAATTTCTATCACAACATAGCAGTGAGCTTTGATGTTGTAGAATAATAAATCACAATACATCTCGGTATACCCCAATAAAAGACGAACTTCTTTTCCAACATAAGCAAATCCATTACCGAGTTCTAGTAGAAATGATTCTATATGTTTGGTCAGTTCATCTTTTAATTCTCTTTCATCATAGTCATCTCTAACGGCCAGAAAATCAAATTCGTAAGGATCTTTCATTATTTGACTCGCTATATTTTTATCGACTAGAGGCAAAGCTTGAGAAAAGTTATCTATTGTATTTTGATTTCTTTCATATAGATTTGCCAAAATGCGACTTTCTAAATCGTTCCTTGATAAATTGCCTTCTATAATGAGCCTAAGATAGAACAAACACTTTTCCATTGTTTTACATTTATCAATGATTATTCTATGGTGTCCCCATGGCGTTAATATCAATTGTTCCACAACTTGTGGAAAAATCTTTTTATACAAAGTATAAAATCTTTCAGCATATCTTATATTTATTTGAGATAATCCTTTCACATTAGGATTTCTTTTAACTAGCTCATTGCTCAATGTTTTGTAAAATTTGCTTCCGTATGATGCTTTAAAAGAAGTCTTTGATATTTCTTCACCTAATTTGTAATAGAATTTAATTAATTCACTATTAACATGAACAGCGGCTTTAATTTGAGCCTTTTTATAATTTTGGGAAATGCTCTCAACCCAATTATCAAACTTTTTGTCGATCAACATTTTTGTTTCCTCCTTTGTTTTAAGACTAGGTGTTTTTAAAGGAAATAAAAGGCCATCCATATGAAAACACCTTTTGCAACTAACTGTTGATATCCCTATCAACCATAGTTACTGGTGTTTCATCCTCTATTGGATGGCCTCTGATTCAAATTAGTGATAATTTGTGTGGAGCGTGGACAATATAATTATCTTCTGGGCGATGCTTTCCACAATGCAAGATCCTAACACGTCCAATCTTGCAGTCTCTATTAGGGTGCCCTATCGTGTACCTGCGTATGGTCGACTTTGCTTTCAGCTAGTTCATACCGCCGATAGTCTGCTAATAAATACATAATTATTATACAAATAAAACGAGACGTATTCAAAATAATTTATTTATAAATTAAAAATGCCTGTGTGGCTAGAATTTGTATCAAAGAAGACAACTGAAACAAAAGTTGCCACAATACATCTTTATTTGTTCCTTATAGCGTTACTCTTAAAAACTCATTATCATATATATTGTGAAAAGATTTAATAACATTTCTATATATAGAATCATTGCTACAATCTGTGTCTTACAGTTCCATATTTTCTATATCACTTACGCTAGAGCCATTCCTTATGAAATGCTTTTAAGTAAAGGTGTGCAAGGTTTAACTGCGCTATCAGGTTTCTTATATTCACAAAAACTCATTACTGATAATAAGAAGTTCTATGGTAGTAATCTAATTAAGCTATTGATACCCGCTTTAATTTGCCTTGCCTTCATGGCAAGTTGGGATGTCATCTATATGGCTATCACTAACCATTGGGATTGGATGATGTTTGCCACTCATAGAGCCTATGGTGGTCGTATTATTACCCAAGCAGATAATTACTATTATCTAGCCTATATTATTATTTGCTATTTAATTACTCCAGTTTTACAACGCAATGACAAGTGGAGTGTGGTGGCAGTAGTTGGCGTTATCGCTATCGAAGTAGCGGTGGGCTTCTTCTTTGGTCCAGCAATGATTGCAGTCACTTATGTCGCTGGTTATTACATCGGTAAGAAATGGTTCAAGACTTACACTAATCCAGAAGAGAAATATGACTTTAAATCATTAGCATTATGGTCTTTAATTCTCTTATCTTCAATCGGTGCTTATATCCTTATTCAAACATATCAATTTGGGGATGCTTATTTCTTAAAACATCTTCACGATTTAACAAACAATATCATTGTGACCACCTTTGGTGTTGCGACATTGTTCTTCATGTTAATGGCGCTTAAACCTCTTAACAAATTTAGAGGCCTACCGTTATTCAAATACACTGATAAATTGGCCCTCATTATCTACTTAATGAACCAAGCCTTTATGTGTGGGGCAATGGATGTAAGACAGTGGGTTGAACCAGTATGGTTAGTAATGCTTCTTATTTATGTTTGCACAATAACTGCCTCTATTGGTTTGTTATTACTTAGTGACTTAGTGCTTAAAGCTATCAACCGCCCACAAAAGGTCGAACAACATGAACAAAAAAGCTAAGAAGATTATTATCGGCTCCCTTTTAGG
>JAFZLN010000044.1 GCA_017551465.1 Bacilli bacterium | reverse complement strand
TTTTTTCATCACTGTTATATAATTAACTCACTGCCCGAGTGGTGAAACTGGTAGACGCACTGGACTCAAAATCCAGCGGTAGCGATACCGTGCCGGTTCGATTCCGGCCTCGGGCACCAAGCCTATAAATTACGAGATAATTACAAAATATCTCGTTTTTTATTTTTTGTGCATGCTATTCTAATTCTATGAAAGTCTACGAATTATCATTTCAAAAGAACATTCGTGATATCGGTGGTATGGTCACAACGGACGGCCATCATATTAAATATGGCCATCTAATTAGAGGTGGCGTTTTAGTCAACCTTAATGAAGATGATATCGAAACTGTAAAAGGCTTTAACTTAACAGATATCATCGACTTTAGATCCTCTGATGAATTTGAAACTTATCCTGATTATCATCTCGATGGAGTGAGGATGCACAGTGTCCCAGTATTAAGCCAAAAAACTAATGAAGAAGTTAAACAAAAAATCAAAAGCTCTGATGGTAATCTATTATGGTTTTTAGAAGACAACACTAGTGGCTTTCAACATTTAGTAAAAGTCTATGGTGAATTCATCACCACTAAAGAGGGTATCGAAGCTTATAAAAAGTTCTTTGATATTATCTTAAAAGATAATAGAGTGACATATTTCCATTGTTCACAAGGTAAGGATAGAACAGGCTTTGCTGCCTATCTTTTAGAAATAGCATTAGGCGTCAGTGAAGAAGATGCAATGAATGATTATCTATATTCAAATATCGCGATGGAAAAACGCGCTGAAATGATGCTCAGAAGAGTGGAATATCTTCCTTTCTATAACGAAGAATATAAGCAAAGTCTTATTGATGTGTTTTCCACTAGAGTGGAATACATGAACTCTGCGATTAACGCCATGAAAGAACACTATGGTGGCACTCTTAATTTCATTAAAAATGCCTTAGGTGTGGATATTGATAAGCTCAAATCCTTATATTTGGAATAGTATTTACTTTTAAGTAATACTCATATAACATAATTAGTGTGCACAAGCACAAAACATATTGAATATATAAGCGGGAGTAGCGAAGTTAGAATCTCGTCAACACGGTGAATAACCCGGGACTAACCAGTGTATGAGCAAGACGCAAAATTAACTTTTTGGAGGACAAGTATATGTTTGAAACAAAAAGCGCTAAGGAGGTCTTGCAACAACTAGATAGTAATGTTGAGCAAGGTCTATCAAGCCAAGAAGCTGGTGAAAGACTCATTAAATATGGTCCTAACAAATTACCAGAGAAAAAGAAAACCCCGCTTTTTTTAGTGTTCTTGAGTCAGTTCAATGACCCAATGATTTTCATCCTTTTAGCAGCCGCACTTTTAAGCGTCGCAATTTCTATCTTTAATAGTGTGAGAAATGGTGAAGCCTTTGACTTTGCTGATCCGATTATTATCTTAGGTGTTTGCGTATTGAACGCAATTATTGGTACCGTTCAAGAAAACAAAGCAGAAAAATCACTAGAAGCCTTAAAGAAAATGTCTTCACCAACATGTGTTGTTAGACGTGATGGTAAACTCATTGAGCTCAAAGCGGAAGAATTAGTAATCGGTGATATTGTCATCTTGGAAGAAGGTAGAACCGTTCCAGCGGATCTTCGCTTAACTGAAGCCATTAACTTAAAGACTGACGAATCATCCTTAACTGGTGAATCCTTACCAGTGGAAAAAGACGCTAACATTGTCTTTACTGATGAAGTTGGTGTCGGTGATAGAGTCAATATGGTTTATATGTCTACACCTGTCGTATATGGTCGTGGTGAAGGCGTTGTTGTTAGAACCGGTATTGATACTGAAACAGGTAAGATTGCTAAATTACTCTCCGAAGGAGAGGATGATACAACTCCATTACAAAAGCAACTTGCTAAGTTATCTAAATTCTTAGGTATCTTAACAATTGCGATTGTTGTTCTTATCTTTGGTGTGCAATTAATTGACCTTGCTAAGAGTGGTGGTGGCGCTAAAGGCTGGCTTGATGGCATCGTTGAAAACTTCATGTTTGCTATCTCACTCGCGGTCGCTGCTGTTCCTGAAGGCTTACCTGCCGTCGTCACAATCGTCTTAGCGTTAGGTGTCCAAAAGATGGTCAAAGCCAATACCATTGTGCGTAAATTACCATCTGTTGAAACATTAGGCGCTGTCTCAGTTGTCTGTTCTGATAAGACTGGCACATTAACCCAAAACAAGATGACAGTGGTGAGAGCCTACTTAAATGAACAATTAGTGGGTGGGGAAGAAATCTTCACTGATGATTATAAATTCTTATCTATGGGTTTATCCCTTTGTTCTAACGCTTCTGTTGATGAAGGCTTATATGGCGATCCAACTGAAATCGCTTTAGTGGAATACGCGAATAAGATGAATCAACATAAAGGCGATTTAGAAAAAGTTGCCCCACGTATTAATGAATATCCATTTGATTCAGTGCGTAAGATGATGTCCACACAGCACGAATATGAAGGTAAAAAGATTATCTTCACCAAAGGTGCTATTGACTCTATCTTAAAAGTTGCTGATAGAATTTCTATTAATGGTGAAGTTAGAAAACTCACTGAAAAAGATAAAGAAAATATTATGAAAGCCTCTGATGCGATGGCAGTGGATGCCCTTCGTGTTTTAGGCCTTGCTTATACATACGCTGATGAGCTTAAGGAAGAGAATTTAGTGTTTGTTGGTTTAGTGGGCATGATTGACCCACCAAGACCAGAATGTAAGAATGCTGTTTCTATCTTTAAGAAAGCCGGTATCACAACCATTATGATTACTGGTGACCACAAGACAACCGCTTTAGCGATTGCTAAAGAATTGGGTATCGCTGATGAAAATGGTGAAGCCTTAAGTGGTGAAGAAATCGATGCTTTAACACCAGAACAATTACAAGAAAAAGTGAAGACCGTGCATGTATTTGCTCGTGTTTCTCCAGAGAATAAAGTTCAAATTGTGACCGCTATTAGAAATAACGGAAATATTGCCGCGATGACTGGCGATGGTGTTAACGATGCTCCAAGTTTGAAACAAGCGGATATCGGTATTGCAATGGGTATCACTGGTACTGACGTTGCTAAAGGTGCCGCTGATATGGTCTTAACAGACGATAACTTCGCATCCATTGAAAAAGCTGTTGAAGAAGGTCGTGGTATCTATACCAACATCAAGAAAACAGTCTTGTTCTTATTGTCCACTAATATCGCAGAAGTCTTAGCGATGTTTGCCATTGTTATTATGTCTCTCTTCTTAGTGGCAAATAACTTACCAACCCCATTACTTGCTATCCATATCTTATGGGTTAACTTAATTACCGACTCTTTACCAGCGGTTGCCCTAGGTGCTGATGAAAAAGAAAGTGGCATCATGGATGATAAGCCACGTAATCCAAAAGAATC
>JAFZLN010000043.1 GCA_017551465.1 Bacilli bacterium | reverse complement strand
TAGCCAAGGATTATTATTAATGATCCCTAACATTTATAAATGGGCTGGCGAATTATTACCAGTTGTTTTACACGTCTCTGCACGTTCATTAGCAACTCGTTCCTTATCCATCTTTGGCGATCATCAAGATGTTTACGCGATTAGACAAGCGGGTGTCGCAATGATTTGTTCACACTCAGTTCAAGAAATCGCTGACTTAACACCAGTTGCTCACTTACTCGCAATTGATGCAGAAACTCCTGTTTGCCATTTCTTTGATGGATTTAGAACTTCTCACGAAATTCAAAACGTTGAATTCGTTGATGAAAACGAATGGAAGAAACTCCTTCCAATGGACAAAGTCGAGAAATTCAGAGCGAGAGCTTTAAACCCACACACTCACCCAGTAACCCGTGGTGGTGCAGAAAACGATGACGTCTACTTCCAAGGAAGAGAAGCACAAAATGCACATTACGACAAAGTCGTAGAAGTTGCTGAAAAATATTTCAAAGAAGCAACTAGATTAACAGGTAGAGAATACGCTCCATTTACATATTACGGAGCCGCTGATGCGGAAAGAGTAATCGTTGCTATGGGTAGCGTCACTGATACCGCTAAAGAAGTAATCGACGAACTTAAAGGTGAAAAGATTGGTGTTGTGAAAGTTCACTTATATCGTCCATTCTCTGCAAAACACTTATTAGCAGTTTTACCAAAGAGTGTAAAAAGAATTGCAGTCTTAGATAGAACTAAAGAAATGGGTGCCACTGGCGAACCATTATACTTAGATGTTGTTTCTGTCATTAAACAAGCAGGTTTAGATATCGAAGTTATCGGTGGTCGTTATGGTTTATCCAGCAAAGATACTCAACCAAAAGATGTGAAAGCAGTCTTTGATTTCTTATCAAGCGACAAGAGACACCATGATTTCACCGTTGGTATCAATGATGATGTCACCCATAAATCCATCCCTGTTGATGACAATTTCCATGTTAAAGCTGATTATACATCTTGCTTATTCTATGGTTTAGGTAGTGATGGAACAGTTTCCGCGAATAAATCTTCAATTAAGATTATTGGTGATGCAACTGGTCAATACGCACAAGCGTACTTCGCCTATGACTCTAGAAAAGCTGGTGGTGTTACCCGTTCTCACTTAAGATTTGGTAAGACACCAATTAGAAGTACATATTATGTACAAAACGCAGATTTCATCTCTTGTAGCTTAGATACTTATCTCTTTAAGTTTGATATGCTCAAGAATTTAAAAGAAGGTGGAACCTTCTTACTCAACACTGATATGTCTGATGAAGACTTAGTCAGATTAATGCCTAATAGAGCGAAATATCAACTCGCGAAAAAAGGCGCAAGATTCTTTGTTATCGATGCCAATAAGATCGCAAGCGAAATCGGTATGGGCCGACACACCAATACCATTCTCCAAGCTTCCTTCTTCTATCTCAATCAAGACATTATGCCTTATGAAGAAGCGAATAAATGGATGAAGAAATTCGCTGAAAAAGCGTATGGTAAGAAAGGTCAAGAAGTCGTGGAACTCAACTGGAGAGCCATCGATGCTGGAACCGAAGGTTTAAGAGAAGTTAAAGTTGACCCAGAATGGGCCAAACTTGAACCAAAATTCGATCGTCCACTTACTGGTGATGAATACTTTGATTCCTATGTTGCCGTTATGGGTAACTTAGGTGGAGACGACTTACCAGTTTCTAAATTCACTGAATTTGAATTATTAGATGGTACGATGAATCCAGATATCACATATCGTGAACAACGTAGTATCGCTGATAGAGTCCCTCTCTGGCATAAAGATGCATGTATCCAATGTAACCAATGTGCGTTCGTCTGCCCACACGCGACTATTAGACCATTCTTATTAAATGAAGAAGAACTCGCCAAAGCACCTGCTATCGTCAAAGACGATGTCAAACCTGCAATGGGTGTTCCAGGTCATCAATATCGTATTCAAGTTTCGCCAAGAAACTGTGTTGGTTGTGGTCTCTGTGTTGCTGAATGTAACGCGAACAAAGTTGGCAAAGTGGCCCTTGAAATGGTGGAAGCCAAATCTCAATTCCCACAAGAAGAAGCTGCTGAATACCTATTCAAACACGTTTCATATAAAGCAGATAAATTACCACCAGCATTACAAAGCTCACCAAAAGGTGTTGGCTTCTTAATGCCATATATGGAAATCTCTGGCGCTTGTGCTGGCTGTGGAGAAACTCCATACTATCGCTTAGTGTCACAATTATTTGGTAAAGACATGTTAGTTGCTAACGCAACTGGATGTTCATCCATCTATAGTGGATCTACTCCACTCACCCCATTCTGCACCGATAAAGAAGGTCAAGGCATTGCCTGGGCTAACTCCTTATTCGAAGATAACGCTGAATTCGGTTATGGTATGAGAGTGGCCACCAACGCCAAGATCAAAGCTATTATCGAAATCTTAAGCGCTAAGAACGATAATGTTGAACCAGAACTCGCCGCGAAGATTGATGAATACTTTG
>JAFZLN010000042.1 GCA_017551465.1 Bacilli bacterium | reverse complement strand
ATATGCTTCTTGAATTCTTTGACGGTCTTCTACCGAGGAAATATAAAGCATATAAATATCTTCTACATCTTGGAAAGTATGTAGAGGATAACCACCATTGACGAGAGGCTTCTTATTTTCCATATCTAATATCTTAAAACATTTGCTTTAATTTTCAAAAGAAAATAAAGAAAACTTATTAATATAGGGGTATCAAACTAGTCGTTAGAGAACTGTAAAAGATAAAGCTTGTGGTAATAGCCTTTTTGTCTGAGCAATGATTGATGTGTGCCCTTTTCAATGACTTCGCCTTTATTTAAGACGATGATTTGATCAGCGTTTTGAATGGTACTTAATCTATGCGCTACAACAAGCATTGTGCCGATGTTTTTAATCTTTTCTAAAGAATCTTGGATGAGCTTTTCAGTTTCAGTATCGATATTCGCAGTCGCTTCATCAAGAATAAGGATTTGTGGTTTATGCAAAACGGTTCTAGCGAAAGATAAAAGTTGTCTTTGACCTTGGGAGAAGTTCTCACCTTTTTCTAAGACTTCTGTATCTAGGCCTTTATCGAGTTTATTAATGAACTTATCAGCGTTCACATATTCGCATACTTGATTGATTTCTTCATCACTAAACTCTTCATCATGAAGGGTAATATTACTCTTGATCGTGCCAGTGAAGAGGAAAACATCTTGGAGCATTTGTCCAACGGCTTTTCTTAGAGAATGGATTTCAATATCGTTAATATCCACTCCATCGATAAGAATTTGACCTTTTTGAATTTGGAAATTTCTCACTATCAAAGATAGAATTGTGGTTTTACCTGCACCAGTCGCGCCCACAAAGGCGACTGTTTGACGTGGCTCAATAGTAAATGAGACATCCTTAAGGATCCAGTCATCATTCTCATAAGCAAACCAAACATTCTTAAATTCGATGCGGCCTTCAAAGTGATCCATGATGATTGGATTTGGTTTATCAAGCACTTCAGGTGGTACATCAAGAAGGTTAAATAATCTCTCGCTAGAGGAATTGGCTTTTTGGATTTGATTAATCTGATCCGCAATCGCCTGAACTGGGTTAAAGAACTTACTTAAATAGAGGTAGAAGGCCACTATTTCACCACCACCTAAATTAAGTCTCACGCCGACAAAGAACGTGACCGCTAACGCGGAGAAATAGACGAGTGTGATAAATGGTCGATATAAGCAAAGGCAATTAAGACTTTAAACTTAGTATCTCTTAATGTCTTGTTCTTAACATTGAATTCTTCTTCCTTACGCTTTTGTTGATTAAAGATTTGGATAATCTTCATACCCGAAAGGTTCTCATTAAGGAAAGTATTTAAATCACTGGTGTATTGTCTTTCTTTACGGAATAACTTAGTGACAACATTTCTAAAAATGAATGAGGCGATAAAGACAATCACGACGAAGCCAAGAAGCACTAAAGAGAGCTTCCAAGACTTCACAAACATGATGATATAGACACCGATGATAGTCAAAATGTTACGTAGTAACATAACCAAGACGTTGGTGAACAAATCACTCATTGATGTCGTATAGTTAGCGACTCTCGTCACTAAAGAGCCCACTGGCATGGTATTAAACTGATTTTGGGACATGTGTTCGATGTGTTCAAAGACTTCCATTCTTAGCTTATAGACGATTCTGTGACCAGCCTTTTGCAAGATCATGCTTTCAAAGTAAATCATGATTTGTGAAACGATACTAATCGCTAGCCAGCCGAAAGAGAGACCTAAGATATAACTAAGTGGCACATTAACATCCGCGATCCAGTCAGTGAATTTGCCAATTAAATGTGGCAATGAAATATCAGTACCAACATTGATTAAGATGAGTAAGAAGGCCAAAGCAAAAGCTTTCCATTCTGGAATGACGTAATGGCCAATGCGCTTAACCATTGCTTTAAATGGAATCTTTTTGTCGCCAAAAAGCTTTTCATTATCGTCATTCATTAGCTATTACCTCCTTCCACTTCTTTTTCGAGTTCTTGGAGTTTCACCATCTTTTGATAAGTTGGTGAGCTCTTTAATAAGTTACGAGGCGTGTCAAATGCTTCGACTTCACCATCGTTTAAAACAATAATTTTATCTAAGTGTGAAACTGTTGAAATACGTGAGGCCACCACTAAAGTGGTTTTACCTTTTCTTTCGTTAGTGATATTACGCAAAATGGTTTCTTCTGTTTTGGTGTCTACTGCACTGACAGAATCATCAAGAATTAAGATTGGGGCATTCTTAACATAGGCACGGGCGATTGAGATTCTTTGCTTTTGTCCACCTGATAGAGTGACCCCTCTTTCTCCAGAGATTGTTTGATAGCCTTTATTAAAGCCTCTGACATCATCATCAACACCAGCAAAAATAGCGCCCATTCTGGCGGTTTCTTCAGTGCCATTACTTAAGCCGAAGTTAATATTATGTTCGATAGAATCAGAGAAAAGGAAATTATCTTGTGGGACATAGGCGATATGATCTCTTAAGGAATCGATATCTAAAGTCATGATGTCTTGACCGTCGATAAATAAGGTCTCTGGTTCAACGTTATACATCATTAATAAGACGTTAACTAAAGTGGTCTTTCCACTACCGATTTTGCCCACAATACCAATGGATTCACCGGCTTTGATATCAAGATTAATATTTTTCAAATTCGCATAGTCAATTGATGGATATGTAAAACTGAAATTGCGGTAAGAGATATTGCCTTCAACTTTATCTAACTTAACCGCATCTTTTGGTGAATGAACGGTGATTGGACTACTTAAAAACGCACTGACTCTCTTAAGAGAGGCTCTGGCTCTAGAGAAGCTAGGCACTAATTGGCCTAAGGCAATCATTGGCCAAATGAGGATATCCATATAACCAATAAAGGTAATTAACTTATCAGCGTCAATTTCTTCAGTGTAACCGAAGATTATAAATGCCGTATTATGGCTCCATAAATAGACAAACCAGCCGCCAAAGATGAGGCAGCAAGCAAACATCAAGGCGATGATAATTTCAATAAAAACATCGCAGATAACAGATAATCTTGCAAATGAGATGTTTACATCAGCGTTCTTTCTCGCCACTTTAGCGAAGGCATGGATTTCTTTTGTTTCCTTAACAAAGGCTTTAATGACGCGAATACCAGTGAAGTTTTCCTGGGCGAAATCATAGAGCTCATCATAGGCTCTTTGTCTTTCATCCCACTTCGCGGCCATATATTTCTCAGTAATTGCCCCCCAAATGACGATAAGAATGACTGGAATAAAGCAAATAACAGACATGACCCAGTCACAGAATAGCATCTTAATAATGGTTAAAATGGCCATAAATGAAGAGTCAATAAGCATCACTGTGCCCCAACCGAAGTAATCGCTAATCGTTTCAAGGTCATTAGTGAACCAGCTCATCACACTACCGACTTTTGTATCGTGATAGTATTGTCTAGGTAAAGCTTCAGCTTTAAGGAACATCCTATGACGCATATCCGCTTCAATTCTAAAAGAAGCATTAAATAAAGTAACACGCCAAATAATACGGCCGATAAACATGCCAGAAGCGACAATTAAGGTATAAATACCTAATGTATAAATACGGTTAAGGTCACCACCTTTTTGTAAGATGCCGACGACTTCACCGAGATATTCAGGAATGAGTAATTGGATATAATCAACCGCGGCTAAAGCCAGGATGCCGATTAGAAACATCCAGCCATATTTGAGATAGTAACGATTGACATACTTTCCGAACAACATAATTAATTTCTCATTGGCAAAATACTAACATATTTCTATGTTACGACAATACCAAATGCTTTATAAATTTATTTTTAGTAATATAAGTCTATTTTTTCAAAAATAGCACGACGTTTTCCCACTTTAATGGTAATTGCCCCAGCGGGATCGTCTAAATGATATGACAATGTGGATGAAGCCACTTCTTTAGTTTCTTGATCCACTTCTTCTTTTAATTTGATATAGCCGCCATTATTGATGGAGATAGCGACCTCATGGTCTAAATAAATCTCTTCTTCATTATAAGCGGTTGAAATGTAATAATAAGGTTTCGCGGTAATCTCAATATTTTTAATATTGCTACTAAAATATAATGTGATCATGCCGTCGATATAAAGACTATCCGCACCGATAAAGAATAGGCCTTCACTCTTCGTGGACACATTATGAGGATTATCAACACCTGTCAGTATGTGCTGGTCATCAATAAGATAATCCATGAGTTTATCTTTATCTTGGATATCACTTTCTGATGTATTGATTCCTTCAAATGTTAAGGTTGTCTTATTTAAGCCTGTATTATCTAACGAGGCATTATTCATATAAGAATAACTAATTGGCCCATTATCTTTAGAAGATACTTCTCTATCTGGT
>JAFZLN010000041.1 GCA_017551465.1 Bacilli bacterium | reverse complement strand
GAATAGTTTTCGTCGACCTTATAGTTCACACCTAAACGATCATAGGTTTCGATGAATCTATAAACTTCATAACAATGATGGTATTTAGGATTTTTTCTAATGATATTAGTTTGAACGATTGGATTTCTGACATCTTTTTCATTCTTCATTTGTTTCATAAATGGAGAATTATAGAAATAGGAAATATAGTCTCTAGTTTGTTTGATTCTATCAACGTAATTACTATTGATTCTAGTTTCTTCGTTTTCATTCTTATAAGAGACTTTGATCTTGGTTTCAATTTCTACTTCCGCACCATCGACGATGGATTTGTTTTTGAAATATAGGATTTCTTCGTTATGTAATTCCGCGAATTTAGAAACGAATTCATAACGTTTTGAAATGAATAAGAATAATCTTCTGACAAATGTCGCGATGAATCTATTTTCATAGGTATGTAAATCATCATCACTAGACATGGATAAGATTTTAGAAGGAATGATGTTTCCGTATTCATCAACTTCTTTAATGTATTGAGTATGGCTCGCTAAGTGTTGGACAGATTCACTTGTCACCTTTTTAGCGAGTTCAACTGGTGTTAAGTTACCAGTGACTTTAGTGTGTTGTCTTGGATTAGCGATAATTTCGCCTAAATCGAAGATACAATCTTCAATCACTTCAATCCAGCTCTTATCAAACGAGGAAGACGCTAAACGATCAAGTCTAAGGTAAGAGTTCTTACCCGCACTTAAAGCATCATAGATTTCCTTTTCATGGGAACCTTTGATAATCTTCTTAAGCGCACTATGGTAGGCTTTATTGATCTGCTTATTGCTGTTACTCGTTTTTTTCATGGTGATTTAATTAGTTGTTCTTAATTAAGTTATCGATATAGCTATGGGCCATTTTGAAATTACCCTTGCCATACATCTTGTCTAATTGGGCATCGAGTTCTTTTAATTCGTCTTTTAAGAAGGCGATGTTAAGAGAATCGAACTTCTTTAAAACCTTGTTGGTGAAGATGAAGTCATAGCCATCAACTTCTTTACCACCACAGGCCACATAGACTGGGATGAAGGTTTCTAATTGTTTTAAAATACGGTTACCAAAGGCAAGTTTGAATTTCTTAATGACGAAGTTATCTAACTGTTCAAACTTATCTGACATATCTTTGGAGATTGGGAATTGGGTAATCGCATCATCGTATAATTTTCTAATTTGGCTATATGGCACATTCATAGCCTCTTGTGGCGCACATTCAAATGGTCTGCCTTTATCATCAAAGAAGATGGAAACGGCACGGTCATAGACCTTATCAGAAATGGTAAATGTACTATCATCGTTGTTCGCTGTACCGAAGAACATGACGTTTTGAGGAATTAAGAGTTTACCTTCTTTTAAGTTAACTGGGTCGTTAGCCATTGGAGCAGGGATTAAATCGATAACCCAGTCATTAGGATCTCTCATTTCCATGATGGATAAGAATTCAGCGAAGTAATATTCAATACGGGCTAAGTTCATTTCATCGAGGACGATGATATCCATATCTTGTCTATAGGTGGTTGTGTATAACGCTTTTAAGAATTCAGTTTCATTGAACTTCTTAGTGAATTCGTTATAGTAACCTAATAATTCACTTCTATCTTTCCAGGATGGTTGAACTGGAATAATCGCACTATCGAAATTGAAGAATTTACCAAGGGCAAAGGCTAAGGATGTTTTACCTGTACCAGAGATACCTTCTAAGATGATGAGTTTAGAAGCGGCCATACCAGCAAATAATTGTTTAATAACATCTTCTCTATAATAGAGTTTTAACTGTGAAGCAGCGAAGTTACGGAAGGCATTACATAATTCTTCAAGAGATAAATTTGGACGATTTGGAATATCCATGTTTGTGCCTCTATATTTGTTATCAACATGGATAAGTTTTGGGAAGCGGGAGGATACTTCTTCCACGATTTCTTTGCTTTCTTGATCTAATTGGCTGTCTGGACCACGTAAGCCCATATAACCAACTTTGAGATTGAGGATTTTGTCTTTTTCTTGGATAGCTTGGAATAATTCATAGTTAAGTCTTTCAACTTGTCTAGATAATTCTTCTTTATCTAATTCCTTACGGACAAATCTCACGTACTTACGTAAGAAGATGACAATGAGGAAAATTAAACCAGCGAATAAGCCAATCAAAAGTAATAACATGATGACCCAGAAAATCCATCCAACTGGACCAAAGTCACCACTGTGAGCACTCATATAAGAGTTATAAGCGGTGAAGTTATTTCCTAGGTCAGTCCATGGTGAGATAAAGGCTTTGTATAAGAATGTGCCAATATCCTCTAGGACTTTGAGGAACATTTCCCTTAAATATTCGAAATAAGCAATCATTACAAGATCCTCCTTAATAATTTGAAGCTAATGTTTGTATCGAAGCAAGCGCCCATTGTGTTATTGATACAGGCTTGATCCCAACCTTCTAAGTAAATTGAGATAACAATTTCGGTAGGTTTACCGTGATAGCAAGGAATCACGACTTCTGTATCATATTCATCAAGGTCTTTTAAGGCGTAAGATTCTTCTTTAGCGATTTCTAAGCCATTAGAATTCGCTTTATTGAATGTATAAGTATCGATTCTATTTTTAGCGGTGAAGCTATTACCGAAGTAATGACCTTTAGATTCTAATGATTCCACTTCTCCATTTGGATTAACTGGATCATCATAGGCCACTTTGGAGAGGTCATTGACTTCACCGTAGACGACTTCTTTTTTGTTGCCGTGTTCATCAGTGTAGTAATCGTAATAACCATCACCATCGTTATCTAAGACACCACCGAAGAGAATGTCTTCGTTTTCTTGCTTATATGGGTCAATAACGTAATAACGGTAGTAATCTTCTTCATTAACTAAGATTGACATTCTGAGACAATCACGAAGACTATTAAGTTTTTGTGTGATTTCATCAACACTTAATTCAGGATATTCCTTATGTAAGTCCTGCGCGCGTAAAGAATTTAATTCTTCGTTATACGCGAACGTACATTGCTCAACATCTAAAGCGGCATAGTAATCCACAAATGTGGAAAGTAAATATATTCTCTTTTGGAAAAAGCCTGAAGAGGCTTCTTCAACAGATGGAATTTCCGTTAGAGATGGCGTGGATGAATCATAAAAGATTGGTGTATCCGCTTTTTGGTTAAACCATGTATCGCGATGCATAGAACTCACAGGCGCGAATAAAAATTCGTTTTCTACAAGTTCTTCTCTAGTAAGTCCTTCTTTAAAAGAATCTAATTCTTTTGAGGTTGACATTAAAAGTTGAACATTACCACTCAAATCAATTTCAAAAGAATTAATCTTTAAACGGTCACTACTGGCATACCAGGCCCAAGTTAAAGAAACAGACAATGCCGCAATTGCGGCCATCCCCACTAAACTGGAAAGTATGATTCTTCTCTTGTTCATAAATATTAAATCCTGTTAGTCTCGAATCTTAATTGGAAGTCAAATTTATGACGGTGTTCTTCGTCTATGACGGAGAAATCCCAGCCTTCTATATAGATTGTAGCATCAAATTCACCGATGTAGCCAACACTTTCACCGCCTGTTACACAAACAGATGTTTTTTTGCCTTGTTGATTGCTTAAAGTACCATCAGCTGCTTTGGCTGGCTTAATGGTATCAATGCCTTCATATTTGGCAGTTTTGATGTTAAGTTTATTTAAATTTTGGTAATAAGCAGAAGCATATGGAGAATGTTTCGCAGTAAATGTATCTGGTGTAGTGGAACCACTACCATTGACATCTGCTAATTCGTCATCACCTGCATATGGAGCATTACTGATGCCTGAATCGGTACCATCAGCAATTGTGTATTCACCGTAAACGATTTCACCATTATCGTCAAAATCATAATATTGATCGTGGCCGAGGTTTAGTAAACCAGCGACTTTAGTTGTGCCGGCATCCTTGGAAGATGGATTGAAGATGAATCCATTGTTAGCACCATATTCAGCAACATCACGATTGATATACATTCTCATTGCCTTAGAAACATTGCCACTAGAGCCAACAGAAGCACGTGTTTGAGCGTATGTTAACCATAATTCTTGTCCTTCAACAAATTCACGGTCACCATTGTTGTCTGTATGGAACGCTCTAAATGCAAATGTAATTTGTGAATAATGAGCATGTGTAGCAGCCGTTGCATTGTTATAGCTTTCGCTGCTTGGTGATTGTTTTAACGCAAATGTATTGTGGTTATTATCAGCAGGATTGAATTCACCAGAGGTTACTGGAATTAATTCATTAGTAGCATAGCCTCTTGCGGCTAGATACATATTGATACGTTCTGAATTAAGTCCCTCGCCAGCAGGCGCGAAATAATAATAAGAGCCATTTTTCTGCTCTTCAATCATTCCATCATCCTTCAAAGCTTGGATTGGATCATCGTTTTTGACACCAATTTGTAATTGACCGTTATCGTAAACAGAAGTACCAGAATATAACAAAGTAGCACGTGTCGCATAGGCATACCACGCTAAAGTGCTGCTTATAGCACCACCGATAGAAACGATAGTACATAAGCCTAGAAATCCACATATTAATTTTGCTGGATTAATAGCCTTCTTCATATTTCCTTCTTTCTTATTTTACTTACACCAGCAAAGCCACACATGTAGGCATGACTTTGCTAGTGTTAATCAATCTATTTTAAATTATTCTGCAAATGCGTCTTGAACGGCAAATTGAATACCAACATTGAATTTGGAATTGGCGTATTGGGCAGCATTCCAAATAGAACTGTATTTGGCTGTTGGTGTAGCGTGATCAGAGAGTTTCTGCCAACCTTCGACCCAGATAGTTACTCTGACTCTTAAGTAAGCGTCTTCACCCGCTTCAGTATTACCAATCTTCTTATCAACATCGTTTGTACCGTCGTTGTATTTAAGATTCTTTAATTCGTTACCATCGGAAGTAACTAAAGCTGGATAAGTGGTTTCTGTTTGTTCATCGCCGTTAGCGTCTAAATATTTATGGTTATTAACGACAGTTTCATTAGCAGCGTAAGCTGTTTGTTCACCACTGCCATAAACGACATAATCTAACGATGTGCCATTGCCAAAGCCAAATTCAGCACCATCATCAGTACCAGTATAGGCTTTGTCATCACCATCTAAACCATCTAAGTCAAGTTTTCCGCTTGTGGCTGTTGTACCACCATTTTTGGAGATAAGTTTGTTGACTTTTGTGTTTGCTTCATCAGTGCTCTTATAGGCATGGATGTGAACACGAACTGCATCACTTAAATCTTCTTTGTCAGCTGCAGCGTTTGTATAATCTTCTTGAATCAAAAGTTTAGAAAGATAAACGTCTTTTTGAACATTCGCTTCATCATTATCGTTGGTATCTAAGGCACCATCACGTTCGTTGTAACGAAGTTCTAATTCAAATTGAGCATAGTGTTTCTTGGTTGCTTTTGTCCATTGAGACATATTTGCAACGCCAAAGGCTGGTTGAATGTAGCCAAGTGGAGCTGGTGTTGTTGCACCATCCATTGGAATATCAGCGTCTTTATCCAAGGCACCAAATGTCATTGGAGTGACTTTCTTTTCATTGAGATAACCACCTGCGATTAATTTGTTTTCTATTTCTGTATAGGTGATTCTTGTTCTCCAAGCTGTGTTTGTTTCTCCAACAAATCTCATTTGAAGATTGCCACTAATACCACTAGCTTGTCCTAAGAATGAGACATTAGCTCTGGTGGAATATTGATACCATGCGATGGTACTACCGACTGAGCCCGCCAAGGAGCCACCGATAGCAAGAGCAAGAGCAGAAACAATAATTTTATTCTTATTTAATTTCATAATTGTTTTCTCCTAAAGAGAATTTCTCTTTAATAATTGGATAATTTTAAATAGTTTTTTGAATTATGATTGTAAGTTTGTTTTTTAGTTTTGATGATCACTGTTATGTGATTTAACACCGAGTCTAATACCGACGTTGAATTTTTTATCGGCGTATGCAACTGGATTCCAAACTTGTGTGTCTGATGCACCATTTGCGTTGCCCGCTAAGCCTTGATCTAATTTACTCCAGCCCTCAATCCATGTCGTCACAACGATGGTCATGTTTGCCGCGCCAGTTTTACCGATAGATACTCCAGTAGGATTATCTGGGTCTGCACTGATGATTGTTGTGTCGTTATATAAATACGATGTTTGAGCTGCATCCTCGCCGTAATAACAATCTTGGGTCCCCCAACTATCAAGATCTTTGTCGTAGTAACCATCATTATTTAAATCAAGCTTTCCACCTACCGCTGTGGATGAAACACTTTTAGCGAATAAGAAGTAACTCTTATCACCATTAGCGTCCGTCACTGCAAGGTGTACTCTGACTGCATCTGACAAATCATTCGTTGTGCCATTTGTAGAGTCATCTTGAATTAATAATTCAGTAATGTAGACATCGTTAACTAATGCAGTTGGGTTTGCCGCACCATCAACATCAGTAACTTTGGCTAG
>JAFZLN010000040.1 GCA_017551465.1 Bacilli bacterium | reverse complement strand
AAGACTTCTTCTGCGAAGACACTTTCTTCAGCTGGTTCAAATCTCATCTTAACAACACCATAGAAACCACTACCACCAGATTGTTTGACATAACGGCCATCGCCTTCGGCGGTACCTTTAATGGATTCACGATAGACAACTTTCATTGGTTCAGTTGTGACATCAATCTTATAGGTATCTTTTAATTTGCCAAGAACAAAGCTGATATGGGAATCAGAAACGCCACCTAATAATAATTGTTTTGTTTCATTATTACGTTTGACTTCAACGGCTGGATCTTCGGCTTGGATCTTGGCTAACGCTGGACCGATTTTTGCTTCATCGTTCTTATTGGCTAAGATAATGGCTTTGAAGATAACGGCGGTTGGATAATGTGCTGGTTTATATTCAATAACGGCTTTTGGTGAGGAGAGTGTCATACCACTAGCAACACCTTCAAGTCTTGTAATCGCAGCGATATCGCCAGCGTGAACTTCTTGAATAGCATCTAGTTTTTTACCAGTCATTTGATAAAGCATTGAGACTCTTTGGACACCTTTACCAACGTAGACATCATCGCCCGCTTTTAAGACACCAGAATTAACTTTAATAATATTAATTGTGCCTGAATATGGGTCAACGACGGTCTTGAAGACATAGGCTGAGAATGGTTCACTGTCTTTTGTTTCACGTTCAACTGGGTTACCATTTTCATCTTTAGCTTCGTATGGTTTTAAGTCCGCTGGAGATGGTAAGTAGTCAATGAACATATCAAGCATTGTTTCAACGCCGATATTCTTTGTCGCGCTACCAACTAAGACTGGGACTAATTCGCCCGCTAAGACGAGTTTTCTTAAAGATTCATGAACTTCTTGGACGGTGAATTCTTCACCGGAGAAGAATTTTTCTAATAAGACGTCATCCGCTTTAGCGACTTCTTCGCTAATCATGTTATGAAGTTCAAAAATCTTTTCTTTCTTATCGTCATGAATTGGTTCATCTTGGCACTTATTGCCATGAAGTTTTCTGGCTTTTAAGTCGACGACATTGGCGAAGCCATCAAAGCCTTCACCATGGCCTAATGGGTAACAGAATGGAATAGCATTCTTACCTAACTTAGCGCGGATTTCTTCTAATAATTCATCAAAATTAACGTTTTCTTTATCAACTTTGTTGATGAAGATGAATGTTGGGATGCCACGTTTTCTAAGTTGATTCCAGTGTTTAACTGTACCGACTTGGACACCGATAGAAGCATCGATCACTAAGACTGCGCCTTTAACTGCGCCTAAGACACCGATGTATTCAGAGATGAAGTCATCATTACCTGGAACATCGATAATGTTAATTTTGTGATCCTTATAATTTAAAGGAATAACTGCGGTTTGAATTGAGCCACCTCTTTTTTGTTCATCAGGTGTGTAGTCACTAATAGTGTTTTTCTTTTCAACTTCTCCTTTTTGAGGAATTAAGCCAGCGATAAACGCTAAGGATTCCGCTAAAGTTGTTTTACCTGTTGATTGGTGACCTAAGATAACAACATTTCTAATGTTTTTTGCATCATAGTTTGCCATGATTGATTCTCCTTATAGTCTAAAGTATTTGCTATATCTGCCTTTAGATATGAGCTGGATTCTATTATCTTTCACGAGTTCTGCTAAAGCCTTTTCGATTGTGGCAGAGCTTGTGGCGTATAAAACGTTTTCAATAACGCGTTTGCTAATTGGTTTAGCGCTATCAAAGATAACTTTGTAAACTTTTTCGACTGTTAATTCATCCATGTCATTAACTTCCATGATGTAGTCGAGTTTACGATAAGCTTCTAAGATGCACTTAAGCATATAAGTAACGAATTGTGTGTAATCGTTTTCATTATCATGCCAGCCTTGGGAAGAAGCTTCAAAGGCATCAATATAATCAGAGAAACGTTGTCTCATGATATATGGAATAGAGAAATAATTACCGATATCGTAGCCATTCTTCTTCATTAAGAAGTTCATGATTAATCTAGCGACACGGCCATTGGCTCTATTGAACGGATGGATGCACATGAAGTCGAGCATGAAAGCAAGAATAAGAACGAGCTTATTTGTTTCTTCATTTTGTGCAGCAAGGTTATATTGGTAAACAAGATTGTCTAATAGTGATGGAACAGCACTTGGGTCAGCGGTGACAAAGATTGTTCTCATGGAACCATCAGTCATTCTTTCTTGAATATAATTTAAGGTGTCTTTATATTGACCACCCATTTCTGGGTTATAGTCCTTATATAAGTAGTAATGTAATGTGGAAATAAATGAACGATCGAATGGTTGGAATTTATAGCATTCATCGATGTGTTTTAATGCTTTGTAATAACCATTGAAGACATATTCTGTATAGGTTGCTGGGGATTGTCCCTTAACGAGTAAAGCTTTCATACGGTCATCACCAATGAAGACTGAACCCAACGCACAGCTAGCTTCTGTGCCACTGATGTAAGCAAGTTCCGTTAACTTTTCAACTTTTTTGAGTTTCTTAACGGCGGTAGTTTTTCCTTTATATAATTCTATAGAATTAAGTAAAGAAACAATGTTAGGGTTGGTCAAAAGATTATTGACTGCACCCTGTAAGTCAAACATTCGCATATTATGTAACCTCTTTGACTCTAGTATGTATTACTTTATAAAAATATGCAACTACCTATTTTTGTATGAAAAATACCGAATTAAACTTTTTTGATTAAATAATAGGTTAACGATTACCGAGTTAGTTTTAAGTCAATATTGCCCTTTAGATAACAGGATGGGCACATTATATAAGAAAACCACTACTTTGGATCAACATTAAAAGAGTGTTAAGAGAATTT
>JAFZLN010000039.1 GCA_017551465.1 Bacilli bacterium | reverse complement strand
TTACCATCACTTGGAACATAGACATATAAGGAAATGATGTCGCCGTTTTTAGCGTCATCTTCTGTGAAGTATGGTGTATCCACTAAATCACTACCTAGATACATATTTTGGGCATCTTTAACTTCAAATTTTAAAGATGACTTGTCATAGTTACCAAAGTCATTAACAATTTCACCTTTGCTCTCTTTATCAGCAAGGCCTAATGGTAATGTAGATGAGTCTTTAGAAGAACGCCACTCCTTAACAGTGTCGCCAATTTCTAATGGTTTAGGTTCTGTGCTTGTATTTTTATTAGTGGTACACGCCACCATTAAAGAAACGGTCAATAAAGATATAGCCGCATATAAAAAATGTCTTTTATTATTCATATAAAGTCTTTCCTTTAGATAAGCATATTATACAAAAGATTATTAGATAATAAAAAGCCATTTCATCAATAATGAATGGCTATTTTAAATATTTTAAGGATTAATCTTAATCTTCTTTATGTGAGTTTCTAAAGGCCGCTCTATCGTAGGCTATTTGTCTTAAGCACTTTTCACCATGCATGAAGCACTTATCATCACTAGGTTTGGCATACGAAGTGGCAAATAAAGCAAGACCGACGAGGAATGAAACAAAAGCACTCGCAGAATAAATAATTATTCTTACGTCAGCCCAATAAGTATCCAATCCTTGTTTGCCAAAATCTCTAAAGAATAAAAGAGCGCCTACACCAATAAGAACAAAGAGAAGCACAGCACCCGCAACAGCGCTGATGCCAATGCCACGAGGAATCCAATATAGTTTTGGATAATGGGCTCTACCATAATCTATGACTTGTTGTCTGGTATATTCTTTATCTCCATATTGATATGTATTTGCCATAACAAAATTCTCCTTATAACTAGCTATATTTATAGTCACAAATACTATAGCAATAAGGTTTTAATTTTCAAATATTTCTTTGAATATTTCAAAATTATTTATTAATCTTCATCCATGTCATCATTAATCTTGGCTTCATCCTCTATAGGATCATCACTATAACCATATTTAGAGGATGACTTTTTATTTGAGGTATATCGGTAGTTGCCCCTTATTTTGTTATAGAAGGCGACAGGCTTAATCATAAAGAAACCAACGATTAAAAATAGTAAACAAAACCAAAGCCCTGAATATAAAACTGTTAAGGTAATAGCTAAGGCGTTACTTTTCATTTAAAAAACCTCTTCAAATACCTTGAGGTTGTTTCTATCTGGATAGATACATAGATAGATATTCTTTAATGTTTTTGGTTTGTAATCATGTAAGGCTTTATAGCAAATCTTTACAGCTTCTTTAATTGGATAACCAAACGCCCCAGTAGATATGGATGGGAAAGCGATTGATTCTAGACCTAACTCATCTGCAAGTTTTAAACAGTTGATATAGCAGTTATATAACGTTTCTGGAGGATTAGGATTACTATAAAATCTAGGACCCACTGTGTGGATGATATATTTATTATCTAGGTTATAGGCTTTCGTGGCTTTGGCTTCTCCTGGCTTACAGCCATGAAGAGTGCGACATTCTTCTAAAAGAAGTGGACCTGCAGCGCGATGAATCGCACCATCAACACCACCACCGCCTAGAAGCGTTTCATTTGCAGCGTTAACTATCGCATCCGCTTTTGCGCCTATTTTAGTAATGTCTTGATAAATAACTTCTATTTTCAAATTAGATAACTCCACATGGAATAAGGATGACTAATAGAAGGGCCACTAATCCCCATTCCGCAATTAAGAATATATTACGAGCTTTTGGTTTCATGTCTGGCACATAGTTACTAGCGAGGAAGAATGGGATATAAGTAGTAATGAATACTGGGATAACACCCCACCACTTATAGACCCAAATGAATGAGTTATTGGAAGTACCCGCTAAGAAGGATTCAAATAATGCAAATAATAAGGCCATCTCAATAGCGACCATTAGTTTGCAGCTAATACCTTTAAACTTACCTCTAGCAAAATATCTCTTAGTTCGATCTTGTGGCATCATCTTAAAGGAGATAATACCTGCTAAAGAGAACATCATTGATAATTCCCAAGAAACACCAATTAAAAGAATAAATGTTGTTGAATTATTAGATACTGCCCAAAGTGGATAACCACTAGCTTTACAAATAATAGCGTTAGCGATTTCATATAACCAGTGCACACCATATAAGGCTAAACCTGCTTGTACAGCCGCGTAGTTCTTCTTATGGATTTCACTCCAATAGACATAGAAAACTACCGCCAAAATAAAGATGAAAGTCCAATTAAAATTGCTTGTGTCACGGACTAAATTGGCATCAACAAGATCTTTGGCGCCTTGTGAGCCGTCGCCCCAAAATTTGAAATTCATATGTTAATTCCTCTTTAGTTATTATACACCAAAAAGGGCTTGAAATAATCTAACTTAATTATTTAATTAGTTTCTTAATATCTAACAAATCTTCAATGACATATGTTTCTTTACCAGTGGCCACACCTGGTCCACCTTTTGGTAAATACATAATGCTTTTAACGTGGGCGTTATTCGCGCATTCAATATCCATGCTTCTATCACCAACGTAGTAAGTATTGTTTTTATCTAAATGATACTTATCTACGAGATAGTTAATAGCTTCTGGATCAGGTTTTCTTTTAAATGATTC
>JAFZLN010000038.1 GCA_017551465.1 Bacilli bacterium | reverse complement strand
GATGTTTATGATAGACAAGACAAGAATGGTCGATTACCGCAAATTGCACCATATAGTGCGGAAGACTGGTTCATGGATGTCATGAATGGATCAGTTGGTTGGGCGGATGCTGGCATCCTCATCCCATATCGTATGTATTTACAATATGGTGACGTCAATATCTTAAAAAATAATTATGACAATATGGTTCGCTATGCGAAATTCATGATTAAGAGATGCGGAGGCGCGAGAGGCATCTATGCTATCTATGCTAAGCCATTACATTTATCAAAAGAAAACAAGAAATATGGCGTTAATAATGGCCAATCATATGGTGAATGGGCAGAACCCGCTGATGTAAAAGCCTTTGTGTGGACAGACTTTGCTGAACCACACCCAGAAGAATCTATGGCCTATACTTATTGGATGATGGCTTTGATGGTGGAAATATCCAACATTATTGGTCGAACTGAAAACAACGCTTTATTCGAAGAATATCGAGATGGTGTTAAACGTGCCTATCAAGAACTTGTGACCAAACCAAGGCACACTCTCGATACAGATAGACAATGCAAGCAAGTTAGACCTCTATATTTAGATTTATTAAATGAAGAACAAACAGCTTTCGCTAAAGATAGATTGATCAAAGGTTTAGATAACTATGATTGGAGATTAGGGACTGGCTTCTTAAGTACCCCGTTCATCCTTTATGTCTTAGAAAAGATCAATCCAAATTATGCTTATAAACTATTACTCAACGAAAAGATGCCAGGTTGGTTATACATGGCAAAAGAGAATACAGGCACGATTTGGGAAGGCTGGGAAGGGCCAAATGCTCAATCCGGTATTTCCTCTTTAAACCATTACAGCAAAGGCGCGATGGTGGAATGGCTGTATAAATCAATGCTTGGTATCAAAATCAAAGGCGAAAACGCATTTGAAATCTCGCCAGTCATTGGTGAAGGTGTTGACTTCGCTAAAGGCAGTTACCAAAGCTTATATGGCGAAGTGTCTGTTAGTTGGAAAAATCAAGATGATAAAGTCAGCTTTGATATTGAAGTGCCGGCTAACACAAAAGCATCGTTTGTTTATTTGAATAAAGTAGAACAATTAGAACCAGGAAAGCATCACATAGTGATGTAGGAGGTAGAATATGAATTTCTTAGAATCAAGATTTGTCAAAGAAGTCAGCGAGATTACTGACAATATGTACCATCAAGGATGGGATGAACGCAACGGCGGTAATATCTCATACATGATTGATGAAGAGTATGTGAGAGAGTATTTTCCAAAAGATGTCTTTGTTAGAGACATTCCTTTAGGATTCACCGCTGATGAAGTTTTAAGGGGCAAATATTTCCTCGTCACAGGTACTGGCAAATATTTTAAAAATATTATTAAAAATCCAGAAGCCAACTTGGGTTTGGTTAAGATTAGCGACAACGGTCAAGTAGCCCACTTATTATGGGGCTATAAAGATGGAGGTAAATTCACGAGTGAATTTCCTGCTCATTTAATGAGCCATGCTGTGAGATTTAAAGCTAATCCAAACAATAGAATTATTATGCATACACACCCAACATACACAATTTGCATGGGTGCATGCTTACCTGCGGACGAAGTCATCTTCACTCGTAAATTATGGAAATCAAATACTGAAGCGGTCGTGGTTTTCCCAGAAGGCGTTGGTGTTCTTCCTTGTATGGTGTGTGGCACAACTGAAATTGGTGAGGCTACCGCAAATAAAATGAAAGACCATAGATTAGTTACATGGACCAATCACGGCATTTATGGTGCGGGTAATGATATCGATGAGGCCTTTGGTTTAATCGAAACTGTCGAAAAGACCGCTCAAATCTATATGTTAACTTTAGGGCATGTTGTTAACGAAATTCCAGACGAAGTCATTATTGGCTTAGCAAAGTTATGGAATTTAAAAATGATGCCTGGAGTTATTGAGGAAAAATAATGAAATATTATTTAGCGATTGATCTAGGTGCCACAAGTGGCAGACATGTCATCGGCTATCAAGAAAACGGCGAGATAGTTCTCAAAGAAATTCATCGTTTCAAAACCGAGATGGATATGTCCACTGATGGTTTAGTGTGGAATATTCCTCGCATCTATAACGAGATACTCATTGGTATTAGAAAAGCCTTTGAGCAATATCCAGTTATCGAATCTTTATCTATAGATACATGGGGTGTTGACTATGTATTAATGAATGGAGACAAAGAAATACCTCCATATTATGCATATCGTAATGAAAGATGTGAAAAAGCCGCTAAACAATTACACGCCTTGATTGATTTTGAAGAGTTATATAAGAAAACCGGTATTCAGTATGCGGCCTTCAATACTTTGTATCAACTATTTGACGACAAGCAAAAAGGAAGATTGGAAGAAGCAACTGATTACTTAATGTTGCCAAGTTATTTCACCTACAGACTTACAGGCGTTAAAACTCATGAATATACAAACGAATCAACTGGAGCGTTATTAAACGCTAAAACTGGCGAATATGATTATGAACTAATAAATCAACTCGGACTATCAAGAAAACTATTTGGTAAAATTCAACAACCAGGTTATGTGATTGGTAATTTATTACCAAACATTCAAAAAGAAGTAGGTGGAGATACTAAAGTTATTCTCTGCCCATCACACGATACAGCTTCTGCTTTTGAATCGGTTGATGTTCCAGAAAACGGCATTATTCTCAGTAGTGGTACTTGGTCGTTGTTGGGCATTAAATCTAAGCAGCCAATCATTAGTGAAGATTCAATGAAAGCTAATTACACAAACGAAGGTGGTGTTGGCTACATCCGTTTCTTAAAAAACATTATGGGTATGTATATAGCGAATAGGCTAAGAGACGAAACAGGCTTAACACTTAACGAAATAAACGAGCGGATTAATGAATCACGGTATAGTAAAACGTTCGATATCAACGATTCAAGTTTAACCGCTCCGACAAACATGAAACACGCAGTGTTAAAACTGTTGAACGATATGCCAAACGATATTGATTTATTCGTCTCGGTCTTTCACTCAATGGCGGTAGGCTATAAAGACGCTATTGAAGAGTTAGAAACTATCACTAATAAAAAGTATCAATCGATATATGTGATAGGGGGAGGCGCTAAAAACGTTTATCTCAATCAATTGATTGAAAAATACACAAACAAGAAAGTAATCATTATGCCTATAGAGGCAACAGCGTTAGGAAATATCAAAATTCAAATGAAAGCGAGTAAAGAATTATGAGAAAAGAAGTTAAAGAAATCTATGCATCTTATGGAGTGGATGTAAGTAAAGCCCTTAAGGAACTAGCGAAAACTAAAATCTCTTTACATTGTTGGCAACTAGATGATGTAAACGGATTTGAACAAGAAGGTAGCTTAACAGGTGGCATTCAAACAACTGGTAACTATCCTGGCAAAGCCAGAAACTTCAAAGAATTAACTCAAGATTTAGATAAGGCATTATCCTATATCCCAGGAAGTAAAAAAATTAATCTTCACGCCATTTATCAAACGGGTAAAATCGTTGAAAGAAACGAAGTGGGTATTGAACAATTTAAAGACTGGGTTAGCTATGCTAAAGAAAGAGGTTTAGGCTTAGATTATAATCCCACAATCTTTTCTCACCCAATGCTAGTGGATGGTCTTTCCTTATCTTCTCCAGATGAAAAAGTGAGGAACTACTGGATCAAACACTGTGTGGAAGGCTTGAAGATTACAGAATACTTCGCTAAAGAATTAGGTCAAAAGTCATTAATGAACATTTGGATTCCTGATGGTTTGAAAGATGTTCCTGGTGATAGATTAGGTCCTAGAGTTAGATTAAAAGATTCTTTAGATAAGGTTCTCACTGGTTATAAATATGATAAAAAGGTGATGGACGTGTCTGTGGAATCCAAAGTCTTTGGTATTGGTGTTGAATCATATACTGTCGGCTCTAATGAATTCTATTTAAATTATGCTGCATCTAGAAACATCTGCTGCTTATTAGATACAGGTCATTTCCATCCAACCGAAAATGTCGCAGATAAGATTTCTTCAATGTTCTGCTTCTATAACAAGTTAGCGTTCCATGTTTCTCGTCCTGTTAGATGGGATAGTGACCACGTTTTAAAACTTAACGATGATCTCCAAGATGTCGCTGATGAATTAGTGAAGTGTGATGGCTTACAAAGAAGTTATATCGGTTTAGATTACTTTGATGCCTCAATTAACAGAATTGCTGCGATGGTAATAGGCGCTCGAAACATGGAAAAAGCATTACTTAAAGCATTATTAACTCCATGGCATTTATTAAAAGAAGCACAAGATAGCTATGACCACACTAGAGTGCTTGCTTTGCAAGAAGAGCTCAAAACATTACCTTGGGGTGAAGTTTGGGATGAATATCTTAAACGCCAAGGCATGGTGAGTGACGCTCAAATGTTTGAAGAAGTTAGAGAATATGAAAAGAACGTATTATCTCTAAGATAGTTCAGAAGACGGGCAATCCGGTCCACCAAATAGAAGAAAACCTACGATTGAAATAGGTTTCTATAGATAGATTATTGGCAACATGCCAAACCAGAGGTCATCCAAGTGGATGATTTTTTGTTATTTTTATTGATAAATAATTATCATTATGTTAGATTAATTGAGCGCTGGAGACTTAGTTCAGCGGGAGAACGCTTCCTTCACACGGAAGAGGTCGTAGGTTCGATCCCTACAGTGTCCACCAAATATGCCGTCTTAGCTCAATTGGCAGAGCAACTGATTTGTAATCAGTAGGTTGTTGGTTCGATTCCGATAGACGGCACCAACTAAGTAAGCTAGAGGAGGGACACGTTCCCTCCTTTAATTTATATGCGGCTATGGCGGAACTGGCAGACGCGCTAGACT
>JAFZLN010000037.1 GCA_017551465.1 Bacilli bacterium | reverse complement strand
TAACTTCCGTGATTCTGGTGGTTGGAAAACAACCTTAGTGCCTAATGGTGTTGTTAAACAAGGCCTATATTATAGATGCGCTCAATTCAATAATGGCAATACTAAGAACATCACTGCTGAAGGTTTAAAAGTTATTAAAGAATTAGGCATCAAATTAGATATCGATATGAGAGACTCATATAACGTTCCATCTACTTCTCCATTCAGCACAACCGATTGGCCAGTGGATATCTTAAAAGCCTCTGTGGCTTCTGGCACAGAAAACGGCCGTTGGGAAGGTGATCATAATAGAGATCACAACATCAAAGCCACATATAAGACAATCTTTGAAAAAATTGCTCAAGCTGATCAAAAACCAATCACCTTACACTGCACACATGGTGCGGATAGAACAGGCATTATGTCCTTCTTCTTATTAGGTTTATTAGGTGTTTCTAAAGATGATATTGGAAGAGACTACGTCATGACTAGATTTGCGGGTGAAAGAGCGGTCTTACCAACTGGTAGCAATAGTGAAATTGAAAAATGGTTCTCCAAGACTGAAGCTTTAGAAGGTAGCACATTCGCTGATAAGACATACAAGCATCTCAAAGATGACTTTGGTATTTCCGCTGATACTCTTGAAACAATTAGGGAAAAATTTGTTCCAGGTTATACTAGACCAGCGGGTGCCTAATCTCGCTTAACAATATAATCTTAAAGGCCAGGCTATGCCTGGTTTTTTATTGCTATCACATGATAAACAAGCACAAAAAATATAATAATCCTATTTTATTATTGTTAAGAATGTGAGAATATTAGAGCAAAGAGAGGATTATATATACATGAAAAAACAAGCATTATTATTTTTATTGCTCGGTTCTTTAGTGGCTACTGGATGTAATAATAACAATCAACCAACATCATCCAAAGGTCCTGAAGTTGAAGATCTCGGTGTTAAAGAAATTCACACAGATTTAATGAAGCAATACTTAGAAGATGAAGATTGGGAAAGTATTAAAACATATGTTCCAAAGGTCAACGCTGAAGATAGTTCCTATCACAACGACCAATCTCAACCAAACCCAATTGAATTAAAGTTCGAAGAAGTCGATGAAGCTGAAAAGTATTTCGTCCAAATTGCTAAGAACGTTGAATTCACTGATGCAAAATTAGTAGAAGCTGATACAAAAGCTTACAACTTCTACAACTCTGAAATTGGTACAGAATACTATTACAGAGCCGCTGTTAGTGAAGAAGCCTTAGCCGCTGCTAAGATTTACAAATTCAAAGTCAGCGATGTCGCTCCACGTTACATTCACGTTGATGGTGTTATTAACTTCCGTGATTCCGGTGGTTGGAAATCATCCTTAGTGGAAAACGGTATCACAAAACAAGGTTTATACTATCGTTGCGCTCAATTCAATAGCATTACTGATGAAGGTAAAGCCGCGATGAAAGAATTAGGTATCAAATTAGATATCGATATGAGAGATAGACCTCCAGCAACTTCTCCAGCTTCCTCCGAAGATTGGGAAATTGAAATCATGAATGCTGCTGTTGCTTCCGGTACAGAAAACTATCGTTGGGAAGGTAAACAAGGTTCCAACACTGGTATCGCTGATACATATAAGAAAATCTTTGAAGCTATTGCCGTTGCTGATGAAAAGCCAATCGCTTTACACTGCACACACGGTGCTGACCGTACAGGTATCGTCTCTTGGTTCTTATTAGGTTTATTAGGCGTTAGCAAAGAAGACTGCGCTAGAGACTATGTCATGACAAGATTCGCTGGTGAAAGAGCTGTTTTACCAAATGGTAGTAGTAGTGAAATCGCCAAATGGAATACCAAGACAGAAGCTTTAGAAGGTGAAACATGGGCTGAAAAGACATACAACCACCTTCACAATGACTTCGGCATTTCTGAAGATACACTTGAAACAATTAGAGAAAAATTCGTTCCAGGATATACTAGAGCTGCCTAATTAAAAGCAAACAAAAATAGCGGTGTTCAACTAAGAACATCGCTTTTTCTTTGCAAAAAGTTGAATATTTATCACAAAAATAGGGAGAAAATTGCGAATACTTTTACGTCTATCACTTTGAGAGTGAAACCATGAAACTGAAATCGCAAATATCTCCCTTTTTTATACACAATGTGTATTTTTAAAGATGCGCAAAGAAATGGCTAATAAATAGCAGAATTGTATTGTAGTCAAACTTGCTAAATGATAATATGTAGCCGGATTTAAAAAGCCGCCTAGATTGGAGATAATAATTGGTTATGAAACAATTAGATGTCGAGCTTATTCGCTATGAAAAACTAAAACACGTAAAGTTTTTAGTTAACCGCATTCAATTTAGAAAAGAACATATCCATAATGAATTTGAAATCTTTATCGTTCTTAAAGGTAGTGGAATCGCGAAGATCAAGAATAAATCTTACTCTTTAAAAGCCGGAGATATCTTCTTAATTAACTCTGGTGAAGTTCACTCCTATATGAGCGATCCTTTATATAGTTTAGATGTTGAAGATACAGGGGATGTCCCATTATTCTTGTTCGTCCAAATCTCTAATCACTGTTTAAGAGAGTATTTCCCACAGATTAGAACAACTGTCTTTAACTCTTGTAACTTAAGAGACTATTTAAGCGACGCTGAAGCTAATTCAATGATTAACTTACTCGTTCAATCTGCGAAGTTATACTTCTTAGAAGAACCTTTATATCAATTAAATGTTTTAAGTAATATCGCTAAAGTAATGGTGTCTTGCTATAAGGAAGTCCCACATGAAATCATCTCTGAAGCGCAAAAGACAAACTTAAAACAAAAAAACTTACGCGTGGAACGTATCATCTCTTATATTGATGCGAACTTTGAAACACAAATTCGTCTACAAGATCTCGCTGAACAAGAGAATTTATCTCCAACTCACTTCTCTCATTTATTCACATCCTTATTCGGTGTCACTTTCCAAAATTATGTGAATATCAAGAGAATGGAACAATGTATCCGTTTAATGCCTAATAAAGAAAAGACTTTATTAGAAATCTCTTATGAATCAGGTTTCTCTGATCCAAAATATATGAACAGAATGTTCATAAAACACTTCGGATACACCCCAAAAGAATATCGTAAGAGACTCGGCATGGAACAAAAAGAAATCAGTCAAATCACCCGTGAATTTGAAACGATTTATTCTCTTTCCGAATCCATCGCCGCGCTTGAAGAATATCAAAAAACACACGCTGAATAAACAGGCAAATAAGGTAAGAACATCGATATAGAATGTCGATGTTTTTTATTTATTTCATAATTGTCACCACATATGTGTATACGGTGTGAGCGCAAGAAAGTCATACGCGTACGTATGTGAAATAAAGTTTAATAAAAGAGGAAAAAAAGTACAAAATAGTTCGTTAGAATATTTTTGCTTATTTTTATACGCGCGATAATTATGCGCAAGAAAGGAAATGCTTATGGCAAAACCAAAATTATGGTTAGGTCTATCCACCGTTGGTATTCTTGTCACTTCAGTTCTTTTAGCTGGTCGTCAACTAGCTGGAGACTATGCAGGTCTTATCAATGACGTTTTAGGCTTATCCACACAAAAAATCGGTAACATTGACAGTTCCGAAGTTGAAGGTTCTGCTTACAAGGATGAGAACGGATCTCTTTCTAATAAGGGATGGTATCACATGATTGCTGATTCATACCAATTCTGTGAAGAAGCAGTCGAACAAGGTTCCGCTTTATTAAAGAACGAACTTGTTAATGGTAAACCAGCTCTTCCATTAGAAAAGACCGAAAGAAGAGTTACTCTCCTCGGTAAAGGTAGTAAGAACTTATTCATGCGTTCTGGTGCAGGTGGTGCTGCTCCAAACCCAAACTTAGTCGTTACATTAGACAAGGCTTTTGAAAACAATGGTTTCAAAATTAACAAACAAGTTTACAAAGCCTACAAGAAATTAAGTCAAAGTAATATGACTTCACCAAATACGAATGTTGAAAACTTCAGTGAAATTAACACTGACGAATTAAAGAGCACATTCGCTGATTACGGTGATGCAGCCATCATTACATTCGTCCGTATTGGTACTGAAAACTCAGACCCACAAGCCAAACAATTAGATCTCAAAGACGATGAGAAGAAATTGTTACAAATGGTAAAGGAATATAAAGACAGTGGCACATTCAAGAAAGTCATCGTCCTTGTTAACTCCCCATTACCAATGTCTATGGATTGGGTTGATAAAGAAGAATATGGCGTTGACGCTTTACTCTATGTTGGTGTTCCAGGCTATTACGGTGCAGGCGGTATCGCTCACATCTTAGCCGGTGAAAAACCACACGTTACATATGATGAAGTTCAACAAAAGATGGTTCCATCCTTAAATGCTGATGGTTCCACAATCATGGAAGTGGTGAACCCATCTGGTCACTTACCAGACACATTCGCCGCTAACTCAAGTTCATCTGCTGCTTATCAAAACTTTGGTAACAGTTCCGTAGTCGTTTATAAAGAAGGCGTTTACGTCGGTTATAAATACTATGAAACCAGATATGAAGACCAAGTCTTAAATCAAGGTAATGCGACCGGTGCAGCTGGTGTCTATAACAGTGCTTCTAGCTGGGATTACGCTGAAGAAATGGGTTACCCATTCGGTTATGGCTTATCCTATACTCAATTCGATCAAAAGATTACTGACCTTAAGTACAATGAATCCGATGATACAGTTGAAGCTAAAGTTGTTGTTAAGAATACTGGTTCAATGAATGGCAAGGCCTCTATCCAATTATATGTCCAACAACCATATACTCAATTCGATAAAGACCACGCTGAAGATGGTATTGGTAAACCATCCATTGCTTTAATGGCTTACGACAAAGTTGATGTTCCAGCCGGAAGAGAAGTTGAAAAGACAATCAAATTCGATAGATATTTCTTGGCAACCTATGATTTCGTCGAAAAGAAAACATACTTCTTACAAGAAGGTGACTACTACTTCGCAGTTGGTAATGGTGCTCACGAAGCATTAAATAACATCATCTCCGTTAAGAACCCAGGTACAAACTTATTCGACCACCTTGGTAAAGAGTACGCTGGTAAAGCAAATGCAGTTGATAAATTGCATTTCAACGAAGAACCAACAAAGTATGCTGTTTCCCATTACGATGAATCAGTCCACGTCACAAACCAATTTGACGATGCTGATTACAACCATTTCGCAACAGGTAACAGCAGAATTACATATTTAGACAGATCTGACTGGGAAGGTACATGGCCAACCGCCACAACATCTAACCCAGCTCCAAACGCTGATCGTGATATGTCCAACTACTACAAGAAAGCCGATATCAAGACTGTTTATGATGAAAACGATCCAACACAAAATGGCGTTTTATACAATGCTCCATTTATGGTTGATGGTAATGAAGTCAAGATTACATTTAACGACATGGCCAAGATTCCATTAGAAGGTGAAATAACTGATGAAGAATCCAAAGCTAAATTCCCAGGTATGACCGGTGAGGAAGTTTGGGATGCATTCATTAGACAAATGAGCTTAGATGACTTAATCATCTCTGTCTCCGATAACCGTGGTATCTTAGACGTTAAAAAGATCGAAAAGAAAGGTAACTCCGTTGCCGAAGGTCCAGAAGGCTTATTAAGTAGATACCAATATGGTAAGAAATTATGGGCTACTGGTTTCCCAACCGGTCCAGTTTACACTGGTACATTCGACCCAGAAATGCAATCCAGATTTGGTCAATTCTATGGTGAAGACGCATTATTCTGTGGTGTTGCTTGTGTCAACGCTCCAGGTGCCAACATCAATAGAACTCCATATGGTTCCCGTGCTTCTGAATATATGTCTGAAGACGGCGTTATGAACTATAACGTTGCCGCTAACATCGTTAGTGCTGCTAGAAAGAAAGGCTTAATCATGAACATTAAGCACTGCTTCTTAAATAACCAAGAATCTGGCAGACAAGGTGTTGCGACATTCTGTAACGAACAAGCAATTAGAGAAATCTATTTACGTCCATTCGAAGGCGCTTTAACAAAAGGTAATGGCTTAGGTATCATGACATCCTATAACAGAATCGGTGTTAGATACGCCGCCTGTCACGAGCCTTTAATGAAAAACGTCATGAGAGGTGAATGGAAGTACAAAGGCTTAATCATTGACGATGCCTTAACAGGTAGTAATACAAGTAACTATAGTAATGGTCCAGCCATGTTACACTGTGGTACAGACTTATTCTGTTTAGACGGTAAACGTGGTAGCCAATTAAAAGATTGGATTAAGACAAATAATGATGGTGACTTGTTACAAGACTTACAGCGCGCTAATAAACACGTTTTATACGCTATCAGTAGATCTTGGATGGGTGGCGTTGCTGCTGATAACGTTGGTGCTGCTCCATGGTGGAAAGTCACCGTTGACGTTATCACAATTAGTGCTGGCACAGTAACAGTTGCTCTCTTCGGCATGTATGTCTTCACAGAAATCATGTCCAAGAAAAAAGCTGCTAAACCTGTGGAAGCTGCAGAGTAAAGGAGGTAATGAACATGCAAAACTTTATGAAAAAATTAGGTGTTGGCTATTTCATCGCTGCCGGTACCGCTCTCGTTGCATTAATTACAGCATTTATCTTCTTAGCAACATATAAAGGTGCTATGGCTAATAACGCTGCAGCTTTAGTTCCTCAAACAATCGCCATCTTCTTAATTGCTGGCGTGATTGTTGAAGCGGTCGTCCTCGTCGTTCCTCAATATAGATTTATCCATATTGCGGCAATGGTGATGTACGCTTTAGCGTTATTCAAAGAAATCGTTTTAATCCCACCTCTAATCGCGGACGAAATCAATAACGTTCACTATCAAGGTGGTAACCTCGGCCTCAATGTTTTATACATGATGCTCTTAGTCCTCATTGTCGCTGCTGCTATTACAGTCGCGTTCATGGGCTTATACAAAAACGAAGAAGAAGTTAACGAAGACATGAAGATTGCCAAAGGCAATGTTACAGGCATCGTTAAAGCTTCCGTGGCTGGTGTTGTCGTTTTAGCCGCTGTCTTAACAAGTACACTCATTTCTTTAGACTTAAAGAAAAAGATGAACGTTGCGACAGGTGATGAATGGAACCCAATCACAGAAGAAATCAGAAAAGCCGCTAATGACGCTAACTACACATACGATCCAACAACAGTCGTCATTAAGCAAAAAGAAGAATATACTACTGCAGACTGGAACAACTCCGAAATGACTAGTGTCCCACTCACCAAAAATAGAGACGGACACAACTTAGTCTATTACTTCGAAGGTGCTTACTCTGAAGGTTATCAAGGCGACTACTCACCAACATACTGCTATCTCTATCTTTGGGATGATGGTATCTTCGGTGGTACATCCGGTAAAGATAACGTTAGAGGTTATTGGTACAACTCTTCATTAGAGAAGACTGGTAAAAACGAAGAAGGCGAAGATGTTAGAGACTGCCTAAATATGGTCACTAATACCGCTAACTTCGAATCCATCATCGCTAATGATAAAGATGGTTTCTACTCCAAAGAAGCTTACATGTTCCTCGATATGGGTAAAGTTTGGGGCCAAGGCAGTAATGGTCGTAGTATCATTATGAATGGTTACGAATACTATCCAGAAGTTGCTATCTTCATCGATAACCAAGGCGAAGAACTCGAAGCTTACAAGGGTGAAGATGCCGATATCAGTGCATGGGTTCCATCCCGTGTCTTATCAAACCTTGACTATTCATCAATCTTCATTCAAACAGACGTCCAATGGAGTGCCACAAACGGTACTGTTACAATCAACTACGTTGATAACAACAAGAACAGAGGCATTTCCGACATTTCTGTTAACTTCACAGAAACCGGCAAACAAACCATCTCCATTCAATGGAAAAATGCTGACGGTCAAACATTTGAAGCCAGTGTTGATGTGAATGTTTCCGAGCTTCCACCGGAAGAAGAGGAATAGTTTCCATATTCTAGTGCTTGAATAAAGTTCTAGAGTCAAAGAGATTTAATTAACACATTTAGGTGGTGCTTATGGCGCCACCTTTTTGTTACCTTCAAACTGTGACATAGAACAATAATTGTCATTATCAAATACAAAAAAAGTTTTCACTACATCGAAACATATTGTAATATCTAATTAAGATAGTATTGCAAAAAAAGACAAACTATAAATGTTTTTTGCTATACACAAAAGGAGATAAGAATGTACAAAAAGATTATTGCTTTAATGTTTATGGCCACATCTTCATTGATTCTAACCAACAGGATGGTTGGCCATGCCAGTAACGATGCAACAAAGGCAAATGATGTTCAAACGAACATCCAAATTGGAAAGGAGAATTGTCCAGATCCATGCGATTTTGACGAAGATGTTTTGGAAGATGTAGACTTTGGAAGTGACTACGACAAATCATCTTATTTTTCTCATCTAACAACCTATTCACCACGCAACTGCATAGGTTCGTGTGGCTTTGTATCTTTGATACAAGCGTTGTCATATTATGACACATTTTATAATGACAACATCATTCCTGAACAATATGAAAGAAATGCAGGAAGCAAAAACACATTTGAAGAAGCAAAACTGGTTTCCCCGGGTGTTTTAAGAACTTATTATTCAGGCAGCAAAGGCGCAGAATACTACAATTATTGCCACTCAAACATGGATGAAAATCTTCAAAGTAAATTAACGGTTATCCAAAATCAGATTAATGGCACCGATGTAGCAACTGAAGATTTTTATCAAACAATTGGTGGATGGGATTACCAAGAACTATTAGAAACTTTCTATGATGAGTTTAATGTTGATATTGATGTTACTGTAGAAGATACAAGCTATGGAATGAATAACAATGCAGCATATGAACAAAAAATAAAACAAATCATCGATAGTGGTCATCCAGCTATCGTTCATATTTGCGATTATTATAGCAATGGCAAAGTTAATCGCGCCCATTCTGTTGTAGCTTATGAATATGATGAAAATGGTATCTACGCCAATTTCGGATATGAATCAAATGATAATCACCAATTCTTACTTGGCTCACCTCGCAACTACACAAATATTTATAGAGTTCTCTATTTAGATTTTAGCGCAAACCCTGAAGTATGCTCTGACAACTACATTGTTAGAGGCGAAGACTGGTGTGGCTGCAATCTTTCTAATAATATGATGGTTGAAAGAGGCACAAATTCATCTGAAGAAGGACCAATTCTTTATTGGAGAAGAGACTATACAGATGAGAACCAGTGGTTTAGATTGGACGTTTTTGATGGAGAAAGCCCTTATCCAATTTTATACTGGCAAACAACATGCAATAAACTAACAATTGGGCTATACAATTGGGATTGGATTATAAGACAAAGCGCTACTAGTTCTAGATATTTAAGATTTGAATTACAATCTTTTGTGGATTACACGCTAAAGACAACGTGCATTAAATACCTTTTAAAAGCAAACGCAGTAGATCTTACTGAAGTCTCGTTAGGTTCACATTCTTATGGATTTGAGCAAGCGTATTATAGTGATGTTAGAATTAAAAACCATGTAATCAATAATGTTAGTTTCACTACTGAAAGATTAAGATGTGGCTTAATTCAAGGCGAAAAAATCAACCTCTCAGCAAGAAAAAAGAATGAAGGCTCAGCGTATTTAGAATTCTATTTTGATCATTCTTATATCGAACATGTCGCACTTGATATTTCTCTTTGGAGTGATGAAGAAATGATTAATGCGTCTAATTCAACCATCTTTATCAAATATGTTGATAATCATGGAAGAACTAGAACTCTCTGTGATTTGTTTAACGATATAACTATTTCAACAGATAGAAACAACCAAAACCACTTAGAATTCGATTTACCAATCGGCGTTAGAAGTTTCGGTATTTATTCAACCGCTGAAGCTGTTGGAACAAAAAATAAAGGACGCGTTTCGATAGGTGATGTTGTGTTTCAGACTTATCCAGACACTGTTGCAAATTATTAATAGCGAAAGCACTAATTTAGGGGCACTACAATGCCCCTTTTTGTTTGCATTTTTGTAATTCTTTCTATATGATATATTGCACATGGGGTCGTATTGGTTTCGACCAGGAATGGTTAGGCTCTAACTGCAGTCGAGTGATGACGTTATCATCAAAACAAAAATAACTGACAACAGTTATATGAGAGCTCCTAGAGCTCAACAACTCTGCTTAGCTTAATTTAGCTCCCGACATAGGGTCCGACGCAAGGCGCCGGGCAGAGCATCCCCCAAGGTTTTATCCTTTCATGCTTGGGTAGGGTGTCATACCAAAAGGATAGGTGTCTAGAGTCGATAAGTTACTAGCGCCGAAATTCCGTTTATCTCGCACGTCCTAGTGAGTCGATATACGAAAGCGTGTTAAATCTTAATATCGTCTAAACTGTAGACGTTATTGAAGAGCCTTCT
>JAFZLN010000036.1 GCA_017551465.1 Bacilli bacterium | reverse complement strand
TAATGTAGTGTCATAATAACTGCTCTCTTCTCTACCGATATCTTCATATGTGTTCTTTTCGTCATCGATTTGAGCTAAATCGTATCTGAAGAAGTCATAAGAATATTCGATGTAAGGAGTGCTGTCGTTGACACGCAAGTAGGTAGAATAGTCTTTGGAATCCTTATGGTTCACTAAGGCTAGACTGACTTCACTATTCTTTAAAGAAACGGTAAATGTTCCAACGGAACGACCGAGGAAAGAGATTATAACTAAAGAAGTGATGCCAATAGACGAAAACAACGCTACGAAAGCAGCAATTCTTCTTCTCCTTCTTTTCTTTACTAGTAATAGATCGTACATAAATAGTCTTTCTTACCCTTTCAAGGTGTTTAAATGTTTGTTTGTCCCAATGGGTTTGAAATTAAAAGCCAGTGCCTATCATCCAATTTCATGGCGGGTTAATTTCGTACCCTAAGGCAACTGGCTATCTTTATAAAGAATATAAAACCTCAACTGCTATTAACAATTGAGGTTGCTGGCTATCTTATATAAGACCCTATAGTTTTGCGTCGCCGGATTGCTCCGGTTTTGCTTTTTGCTCAAATACAAAATATCATATAAAAAAATCTAGCGCAATAGTTTTTTTAAATTTATAAATAAATTAATATATAAAGAAAAAGCGCATTGCGCGCTTATTATTCTTATTTTTCTTCCTTACTATTTTGACCTTGTAAGTCTTTAAGTAACTCTTGTCTAAGTTCTTCTTTTTGTTCTTCTGTAAGATCTTCGATTTTAGCAGGTTCTTTCTTAGTGGTCTTTCTAACGTAGAGCATTAAGCCAACGATATTTCCCGCTAAGACTAAGAAGATTGGGAAGACAAAGGCGAAGAAGCTTCCAACTGGTGGCATTTGTAGAATTGCCTTAACTAAAGTATTCGCGTGAGCTAATTGATCGGCTTTGTTTTGATAAGGAATGACCACGGAGAGAAGCATGATACTCACTACTAAAAAGAATGTAATAATTGCTGCATCAAGTACTACTAATGTAATGAGTAAAGGTTTTTTGTATTTTTTCATAATAAAGTCGCTTGTCACTTGTTCGTGAAACCATTTTATAATACTTTTCTCAAAAAACAAAAGGTATTTTTTTATACGTGTAGTATGATATCTCATATTACATATATATGTAATCGCTTATGAATACTTGTTTGTATGGTAAAACAAACAACAAAAAAGACCGGAGCTTGTCCGGTCTGTTTTTATTTTTGCTGTTAGAAATTAGCCAACTAAACCAGTGAATGTGATTTCAACAGATGTGCTTAATAAGTTATCAATATTGTTGGTGTAAACATCTGAGTCAGCACCATCCCAATAAATATATACTTTGACTTGCATAACTGTTTCATCTGTTAAAGCTGATTGAAGTGTTGTAGAGCCATCAGCACCTGTTCCATCGAATTCTTCGGCAGCAGTACTAGTTGCAACTAAAACTTTCACTGCCTCTGGCTTGGCTGTGGTTGGTGTGATTGTGCAGTGACCAACTCTTAAAGTATTCATCGGACTACTTCCTTCGGCTAAAGTAAGGTTGAATTCGTTAGCTAAAACATAATTCTCAAAAGAGGATGATAAGACATTATATTTATCAGATAAACCGGCTGTACCACCATTAGAAAGAGTAGGATCTTTACTATAGTAATAGTATCAATTTGTCATTGTTGCGCTAGCACCTTCACCAGTTGTTGCTTCAGTAGTGGCAATTGTAGTCGCAGCGCTTTCGTGCGCAACTGGTAATAATTGGCGGCTTGCAGTAGAAGCATTAGCAGAAGCAGCGCCACCATTTCTAACATCTGCAGCAGTAGCGGCAGAACCGGCTTTAATGAGTAAGAATGCTGTGTCGGATTTAACTGTGACACTCATACCTGTGGCTGTAACTGTGGCTTGGCTAGCAAACCATGCGACAGTGCCTGTAATAGAGGCAGCTGTGGATAAAAGTAATAAACCTAATGCAGGGATTACAATCTTTGTCTTTTTCATAATTTTATATAAACTCCTTATAAACGACAAAATCACTCAACTTATATCTAAACTGAGTGGATGATAGGTTTTTGCATCACATGTCGCCAACAAGGATTGGGACTTCCTTATCGCTTTCGCTTTGCATAATTAGTCTAAAATAATATCAAAAAAGTGTCAAATATTTTTTTGTATATTCACTAAGTGAATATAAAAATGGAGAATATTTCGATTATTCTCTTATTCTTGTTTGTAGTTGCCTTTCTTACACGCATAACTTCTTTAATAAAAATATAAATAAAAAGTCACCCATTTTTTCGTGAGTGACTTATCGAAACGTTTGATTGTTTTTTTTCGATTATACTGGAGCGTGGAAACCAGTTGAATCTAAGGTATAGCCACTACTGAATGTCACGGTTGTACCATCATAGCTTGTGACTGTGCCCAAGTTAACAGCGGCACCATTATTTTCACACCAGAATCCTACATCGTTAACGAGAACACTGCCTGGATTAGCAATCACTTCACCAGTAAGTAAGTCAGAAACGGTTTCAACAAAGAAGATGACTGGCTTTTCACCAACACCATTTTCAGTCGCTCTCCATTCTGGGGAAGTTTGGACACTAGTGGAATACTTGGTGTAAGAATATAGATTCACATTAGTGTCTCCTTCAATAAAGAACTTATCAGCGTTTGGATCGTAATTGCCTTGGTTATTTAAATCAAATCCTGTTGGAAGCTGTAGTTCATTTAGGCTCGTGCAGTTATCAAATATACCATTCTTATATTGAACCCAACTACAACTATGATTAGTAAATCTAACAGCGGTTAAATAGCTACAATCCGCAAAGCACTTGTCCGCTAAAGAAAGAGATGAAGAAGTAATGTTCACGACTGTAATCTTTGAGTTTCTAAAAGCATTACTGCCGATTGTTGTAACAGTAGAAGGTAACGTTATTTCTCCAGTTGCAGATAGTTTGACTGAATTACTGAAAGCTTCTGAGTTGATTGTTGTTAATGCAGTGAATTTTGAGAATTCAAAG
>JAFZLN010000005.1 GCA_017551465.1 Bacilli bacterium | reverse complement strand
TGATGTGACCAATGCTTCTCGTACACTTTTATTTAATATCAATGATATGAAGTGGGACGAAGAACTCTGCAAGATGTTCAATATCCCAATGTCAATGTTACCAACAGTGAGACCAAGTGCTTATGATTATGGTCAAGCTACTTTCTTAAAGAGTGATGTCCATATCACTGGTGTACTTGGTGACCAACAAGCCGCTTTATTTGGTCAAACTTGCTTTGAAAGTGGTGAAAGCAAGAATACCTATGGTACAGGTTGCTTCTTATTAGTTAATACCGGCGATAAACCAGTCTTCTCTAATAAAGGCTTATTGACCACGGTGGCCTGGCAAATTGGTGACAAAGTCACCTATGCCTTAGAAGGTTCTGTCTTTATTGGTGGCGCTATTGTCCAATGGATTAGAGATGAAATGCAGTTAATTGAAAACGCTGCGGATAGCGAAAAGATTGCGCAAATGAGCCATCGCTCACGTGTTTACATTGTTCCTGCTTTTACAGGCTTAGGCACACCATATTGGGATGATGACGCTAGAGGAGCGGTATTTGGTTTAACAAGAGGCACTAATCGTAGTCAATTTGTTAGAGCCTGTTTAGAAGCTATCGCCTATCAATGTAAAGATGTCATGGAAGTCATGAGTAAAGATGCCCATCAATGTATCACCGTTTTAAAGGTTGATGGTGGTGCCACTAAGAATAAATATCTTATGCAGTTCCAAAGTGACATCTTACATACCACAATTAAACTCCCTAAGTGTTTAGAAACCACAGCCTTAGGTGCTGCCTATATGGCGGGTCTTCAATGTGGTTACTATCCAAACTTAGAAAGTATTAAGAAGATTCATGAATACCAAGCCATTTATGAACCACAAATGAGTAAAAAAGAAATCAAAGAATTATACAAAGGCTGGAAGACGGCGATAAAAGCCACAAGAATGTTTAAGTAGAGAAGAAAAATGGTAATTAAGAATATCTGGACAAAGGAACAAGTTACAAACTATCTCAAAGGTATTCAGGTCAATGTAGAATTGGATCCTGATTACATTTTTGATGTTTATGAAATGGCTAATGAATTCATCGGAATAGTGGACAAAGAAAATGCACAAATAGAGGTTAAAGAGATCAACCAATTTGAGCTCTTACTTTACTGTGTTGGTGAGTTCTATTATTCAGTCTCGCATCTTAACGAAGCGGAACTCGCAAGATTTAAGGCTAATGAAGAATATCCTTCCTCTATGGCGAGTGTCGCCGCTGATAAATATTTGTCCTTATCCATTTTTAATCACGTTGAAAAGAAACTTGGTAACCGTTTTGTTCCTCCAGCTTCTTCTTTAAATATCTATTTAAACTTCATGCTTAATATCGTGAAGGGCTATAAGAAGAATGACCCACAATCTTCTCTTATTAGTGATCTTCTTATGAAATCATTAACCATTTCTCGTTGTATCTTAGAAAACTTACTTAATGGTTATGAAACTGAAGCATTCTCTTCTTGGAGAACCCTACACGAATGTGAATGCACTCTTATCTTATTAGATAAGTACGGAGCACCGCTCATCAATAAATATCTCAGACATATGAATTTCGGCTTAGCGTTCAACAATACAATTCCAGATAAAGAGCAACAAGACAAAATCTTCTATGAAATGAAAGAAGACATGCGCGGCTACGGTTTGAAGAGCAAAGACATCCGTAAATACATTGAATCTGGTGGGTTAGATCAAATCGCCGATAAAGACGATCCAAACTTCAAACTCAATTTCCGCGATGGTTTAGAAAAGCTCGCAGGCTTAGAGATGTACGCTAAAAGATATGAAATATCTAGTGAAATCATCCATAGTACGCCATTACTTATCTATTCCAACAAAGAATATTTCTACTACATGACTTTATTAAGCCTTTATGAAAGCTTCTTCCGTTTAGAAAAAGTCTTCGTCTCATTGTTCTCTAAACGTGTTAGTCCAATGCAAATGAAACAATACGAAGAGATGAGAAGAGTTTATTATTCACAACTTGTCATTATTCATAAACGTGAACTTGAGACATTCAAAAATCTTCAAACAAATAGAAACAAGAAAGCTCAATAAATGGTGAGTTTTTGATACTTATTTTGATTGGTGGTGAAAAATATGTCTTGGTTAGGAGTTGTTATGTCAGCGTTTATAACGGTTATTTCATTTTTAGCTATGGTTCGCAACGCTAATAGAGTCAACCCATATTCTGGATCGCTTTGTGATCTTTATCTTTTGAAATATATGCTTCCAGATGGTCACCCATTTGAATTCATGTACAAAGGATTGCCGCGAACTCAGACATTTCCTCGCTTATTTTGGCCATGCATTTCTACGCTGATTTGCGCTGGCTTGACCTTATTGTTCGCTGTCCTTTCACTCGTCTTGAGTCTTAATGGTGTTTTGAATAACAAAAGCGCAGATACAGTGTTCGTTCTAACGTGCTTTGGCTCCACGATATTTGTGGATGTTGGCCTTTCTTTAATCACGGAAATACAAAACAGAGTTTGTTTCAAAAAAATGATGAAGATGGATACGGCTCAAATATTTCAAATTCGCGCCGAAATTGAAAAGAAATGGCCAGGTTTCTTCAAATATGATGAATAGTAAGCTTCCTTAAAACTTGATAATCTATTTTTACTAAACAGTTTCTCATTCTTTCAAAAAGCCCTCCAACTGAAATGTTTCTAGAGGGCTTCATACATATAAAACAGAGATGATACTGGTTAGTCGTCTTGATAGCAAGAACCACCGATGAATTCACGGATAATGGAATTACATGGTACCCATTGATCGCTTAAGTCATCGAAGAACTTAAGCATACGGATAAGTCTTTCAGCAACTGGGAAGTATTCACTTTCAGTATCGATTTCTTCAAGTAATGGCATCGCGTATTTTTTCATGACGGAGAGTTCATAACTTGAGAAGGAGTTGAAGACATAGTTAGCGCCTTCTTGAGAAGGATAAATCCATTTGAATTCACCTTTTCTCACGCTTGGCCACATTTCTAATGTGGAAATAGCGGAAGCGTTTCTGAATTGGTGGTCACGCACAATTCTTCTTAAAAGTCTTAAATCGGTTAAACTCATTGGGTTATGGTTATCGATATTGACTTGTGATTGTGGGGCAATAAAGATTTTGAATTTTTGGTGAGCAGGAATAGAAGCGGTTAATCTTTCATTTAAGGCATGGATACCTTCAATGATGATTGGTTGATCTTGTGGAACGATTAACTTTCTTCCTTCTTTAGCGCGGCAGCCCGCTTTGAAGTCATATTTTGGACATTCAACTTCTAAACCAGCGACTAAATCGGCGAGGTTAGAGTTAAATAATTCGATATCTAATGCATCAGCACTTTCTAAATCTGGTTTACCTTCTTCATCAAGAGGAGCTTGACCTCTTGGTAAGTAGTAGTCATCCATAGAAATACGGATAGGCTTAATACCACGAGATAATAATTCAATTCTTAATCTATTAGCGAATGTGGTCTTACCAGAAGAAGAAGGACCAGCGATACAAATCAAACGAATGGATTCTTTTTCGTCTTCAATCATTTGACCCAATTCACATAATTGACGGTTGTGTCTTTGTTCACAAAGTGTGATAAATTCGACATCGCCATCATGTTCAATTCTTTCGTTAATACCAACGATAGTGTTACAGCCTGTCGCTAAAGCCCATTGGTGTGCTCTCTTTAAAGTCTTACCAAATGTTGGAGCGTCTTCAAACGGTGGGATTTCACCGTTAAAGTCAGGACGTGGGTATTGAATAATGATACCTGGGTGATAGTATTTGATAACCCATCTATTAATATAACCAGTGGAAGGAACCATACGGTTATACATATAGTTACGATAATTATCACAAGTATAAATGTGCGCTGTCTTTTCTGGACGATATTTTAGAATATCTACTTTATCTTGATAACCATCTTCCGCGAAGATTCTTGCGGCTTCTTCTTTAGAAACAATCTTTCTTTCTAATGGTAAATCAAGAGCGACAAGTCTATTCATTTCCGCGACTAATTCTTTGATCATGATACCAGAAGCACTGGTACCTGGATTTAAGATTTGTAAGAAGATAGAACGGGAAACGTTATAGGCAAATCTAATTTCATAATGTGGATGGATATTGTGCATAGCCATAGCCACTAAGAAACGAAGAGATGATTCATAAATTGGTTTAGCGTCTCTATCTTTGCAGGTTAAAGGAATGATTTCAGAATCCTTATCAATTGTGTATGTAAGTTCACGGACACGGCCGTTCACATAAGCACAAATAATATTTCTGTCTTTGCCCACGATATCTAAGACTGTAATCGGAGCATCATAAATTTTTTCTTTGTTATTAAAAACCACTTTGAATGGCATTGTATTGTACCTCCTAGAGCGAAGTCTTTCATTCTAAACAAATGTCTAGACAATTTCAAGCAAATTAATTATAAATCAAAATTGTAGATAAAAAAACAATAGTTTGTTTTTAGTTCCTAATCATGCTATATTAAATCATGCCGAGCTATCCACTTTCGAACCTTATTTTTTCTAAATATCGACAGTTTTTTGAACTCAGAAGAAAAGATTATTATTTTAATATTGATATTGAAGCTGGAAAATTGTTATTCGACAGAATCTTAACCTTTATGCATATAGCAAAAAAAATCCTGTGATGTATTATGATCCAACTGGGCATTTCTGGCTGGCGTTGTTTTCTATTGCTTTGGCGATTGCCGCGATTGTTGCAATTTCAGCATTGGCAGGAATAATTGAATACGGGATATCCGAAGCTACAGGCCGGACAAAATACACTAATGGTGGCGGGTTTGAGATAAAATACTCTGCCGTAGTGCAAAATCCTATTTCAAATTTTGTTTTCTTACTTTTAGTGACTAATTCAGAAGAATATAAGAAAAATAACGGAGATTCTCCAAGGAATGTTTTTAGTTATTGGTGTGAATGGGAACTCCACAACGTAATGGCTGATATCACATTCATTCCCGCAGTTTTTGGTTCTCTTTTGTCTAATGGTGATAAAATAATGCCACATATATATTCTTGGTTTAATAGTTCAATATCAACTAATTTTGATAAAAATAATGATTGGCTTGAAAACGCATGGGAGAGTTTGTGGAAATGAACAAAGGAACTAAAAAAATAATTAAAAAAGGAATCGTGAGTTTTGTTTGTGCCTTTTCAATATTTGGACTCGTGCTTTTTAGTTTATCCATGTGGCTGCTTTTTCAACCAATTTCCTTTGGGATTGATAATGTAATTGATCCACTAAAAGAAAGCGAAATAATTGGTAATGTTACTGAAATAAAAAAAGAAGAGTATTCAATAAACGATTTGAAAGAATCAACAGGTGGCTATCTAGAAGAAAATGATTTTTATTTCGCACCTGCCTCATTGCATACGGAAAAAGCGGAATTTTTCGTGTATTGCACGTCTAGAGAACGATATGGTGGGCGAAAAACTTTAATAATTCGCGAAATATATATAAAGACTTTTTACAATGATGAGGAAAAATACTCTGATGAAAAAGAGCATACTCTAAAAAAAGAATATCCAACGATAAAACAGCCACAGTTTACGAAAACGCTCTTTTCTTTTGATGCATTAATTTTCATTTATAATGATGAATCAGAATTCGTTTATGTTTTATTTGACGACATTAATTTAAACATCGTATATGTTTCTTTTCAGGGTTTGTTTTTTGTTAGCAATATTGTTTTTGGACAGCAGTATATCCCGAGCAAACGTCTTTGGGATTCGGATTTCCCAAAAAGACTTATCAAAGGGCACGCATATAACTGCTTCTAAAGCTTTAACCGCTATTCTTTTTATATAGCCATCTTTAATCATTTTTCGATTTTTATATTTTTTAAATATATTATGTGGTATAGTGATTATCGCTAGAAAGGATTATATATGCAAAGATTACTCGTTGTCGTTGATTATCAGAATGACTTTGTTGATGGTGCTTTAGGTTTTAAAGGCGCTGAAAAGATTGCTCCTCGTATCGTGGAGCTCATCAAAGAATTCCGCGCTAATAAGGATGAAGTAGTGTTCACCTATGATACACATGATGCAGATTATATGAACACTAACGAAGGTAAGTACTTACCTGCTCCTCACTGCATTAAGGGCACTAAGGGCTGGGAATTACATCCATCAATCAAAGACCTAGTGGGTTCTTCTAAAGTCTTCTATAAGCATGACTTTGGTAGCAAAGAACTCGGTCATTACATTGAAGAGAACAACTTCGACGAGATATACCTATGTGGACTCGTAAGCGATATATGCGTATTCGCAAATGCGCTCATTGCGAAAGCCTCAGCCTCTCCATACGCTAAAATCAAAGTGGTGAGAGATGCGACTTCTTCCTTCGACTTAGATATGCAAGAAAAGGCTTTTGATGTTTTAAAACATCTCCATATGGAAATCATCTAGGCAGTTATAAATCTTATATAAATATATAAAGGAGAAACTCACTTATGAAAAACATGGTTTACATCCAATCCGGTGGACCAACCTCAGTCATTAACACATCATTATATGGTGCGATTAAAGAAGCTAAAAAGCATCCAGATCTTATCGGTCACATCTATGGCTCTCAACACGGTGTTGAAGGCTTAATCGATGATGACTTAATCGATTTAGGTTTAGAAGACGATGAACAAATCGAACTTCTTCTCCAAACACCAGGTAGTATCTTAGGTACCACAAGAAGAAAACTTCCAAAGGACATCCATACTCCTGAATACGCCGCTATTATTGAAAACATAAAAAAACACAACATTGGTTACGTTTTCATCAATGGTGGTAACGACTCCATGGATACCTGCAATAAACTTGCTAAATTAGTCAAAGAATTAGGTATCGAAGATGTCAAAGTTATTGGTGTACCAAAAACAATCGATAACGACTTAGCCTGCACAGACCACTCCTTAGGTTTCCCAAGTGCTGCTAAATTCGTTATGAACAGTGTTAACGCATTTGCGATGGACGCTAACTGCTTCAAGAAAGGTAAAGTCCACATCGTCGAAATCATGGGTCGTGATGCTGGTTGGTTAACAGCTTCTGTTGACTTATTACCAGAACAAACAAGACCACACCTCATTTACTTACCAGAAATGAAGTTCGACTTAGAACAATTCTTAGTTGATGTTCAAAGAGTTTATAAAGAAAAAGGCTTTGCCTTAGTCGCTATCTCTGAAGGCTTACAATTTGAAAGAGATATGACCAATGTCCGTGTTGACGGTTTCGGTCACGCCCAATTAGGTGGCGCTGCTGCTGAACTCTGCAGAATCGTTGAAAATAGATTAGACATCGGTACAAGAGCGGTGGAATTCTCCATCATTCAAAGAGCTTTCCCACAATATGTCTCTCTCGTGGACCGCAAAGAAGCTATCGAAACAGGTAAGAGAGCCGTCAAAGCTGCCTTAAAAGGTAGAACTGGCAAGATGATTATCTTCGAAAGAGTCAGCCAAAACCCATACAAGATCAAATATAAACTCGCTCCATTAAGCAAAGTCGCTAATGCTGTCAGCCACGTCAAACCAGAAATGATTATTGACGCAACACGTATGAGCGATAGCTTCAGAGATTACTTACGTCCATTAGTCCAAGGCGAAGTCAAACTCATCTATAAAGATGGTATTGCCCCAGTGACTAACTTCAAACGTATCAAAGTTAAATAATGAAAAAATTCTTTGCCCAAAATATCGAAACTAAAGCCCTTGTTATTTCAATAACCGCGACAGTCCTAGGTTTCCTAGGAACAGTGTTTCTATTTTGGTATAAGAGAGGAGATATCCCCTTC
>JAFZLN010000035.1 GCA_017551465.1 Bacilli bacterium | reverse complement strand
TAACAGCTTTTGATGAACCATCACTATATTTTGCGGACACTTCTAAACCGGTGAGATCTAACGCTTCACCTTGTTCATAGGCTCTTTTAACATTTAAGACATTTAATGTGATATCTGTAAGAACTACAGTCGTAGAACTAGTGGTGCTATCAGATGTCATACTTGAAGTAAACGGATTGTCACTGCTTCTAATATCACTGGTGGTACTGCCTGTCTCGTTACAGCCAACTACACTGCCAAGGATAACTGCACTAAGGAGCAATGCTTTGATATTTTTTTTCATAGTGTCTCCTTTCTTTAGAGATTAACTTTATGCCTAACATACTATTTGTTTTTGCAAAACAAAGCAAGTAAATGAAATATATTGAGATGTCATCAATAAAAAACCCTTAACAAGTTAAGGGCTGTTATATTATCTATCTTCTCTAAAGTACGTTACACCCAGCGCTGCAGGTGGCTGAGTATTCTTTTTATTAAATAAACTTGTAAGAATCAAAATGATAATTGTGAATACATAAGGCAAGAGCATGAACACTTGTTGTTGAGCACTAGAAAGTGGTAGATAGAATCTGATTTGTTGAAGCGCACCAAAGATGAATGAAGCACCGATACAAATGCCTGGCTTCCACATTGAGAAAATAACAAGGGATAGTGATAACCAACCAAAGGCATCAACACCATCTTTGGCATTGAAATAACCTTTTAAGACGTCTAATTCGTATGCCATACCGCCTAAACCTGCGACAGCTGCACCCACAATAGTGGCCAAGTAACGATATTTGTCAACATTGATACCAGCGGCATCAGCGGCTGCAGGATTCTCGCCACACGCTCTCAAGTTAAGACCAATTTTAGTTCTTGATAAGAAGATTGCGGCAAGAATAGCGATAATGATAGCTAAGTATGTGAAGAACGATTGCGATAAGAAAACGTTGCCAAGTAAGTCACCATCACTGAAAGAGGCTTTGAATAATGATTGAATTTCTAAACCAGCATCGTTAATACGAGCAGTTTTAATTAAACCAATGAAATAACATGAAAGACCAACACCAAAGGTGGTTAATGTTAGACCAGTAACGTTGTGATTACACTTTAAGGTTACGGTGAAGAAAGCAAAAATGGCACCGCCTATTGCGGCAAATAGCATTGCAAAAATAATTGGAATAAAAATAATCAAGAAACCATTCATTGGACCGTTTTTGATTATATCAAAATACATTCTTAAACCTAAGATACCGCCTAAAGCACCCATATACATGATACCTGGTGTGCCCATGTTTAAATGTCCGCTCTTTTCAGTAATGGTTTCACCTGTGCTGCCAAAGATAAAAACGGTAGAGGCTTTAATTGCTCTAGTGAGGAACGCAACAAATACTGTCCAAGTCATTATTTACTACCCTCCTTGCTAAGCTCAGCGTTATTTGGTTGATTGTTATCTGGAGGAGTAAGATTATCTTCTTCAATAACATTCTTTTGATTTTTAACTATACGATAGTTAACAAAGAATTCGGTAGCGATAACAATAAGGAAGAACATGCCTGTGACAATTGCGGAGAACTCCGTTTTAGAAATCGCAGCATAACTAGCGGCTTTAGTACTACCACGTTGGAAGAACGCCACTAAGAAACCATATAGAATCATTTGTCCTGGTTGGAATTGACCTAACCAAGCAATTAAAACACCAGTAAAGCCACGACCATCCGCTAAAGTAGCGGTTAAGGAGTGGTGGTGACCAGCAACTAATAAGAAACCGACAAGACCACTGATTGCACCAGAGAGGATTAATGTTCTGATGATAACTTTCTTAACGTTAATACCAACATATCTAGCGGTGTTAACAGAAGCACCAACAACACTTAATTCATACCCGTGTTTAGTTTTTTTGAGATAGATAATCATCAATGTCACTACTACAACAATGATGATAATGCTAAATAAATACTTGATAGTAAAGATGGCTGGAAGACCGCCATTATCAAGATATGGGAATGTTTGGGAGCCGTTTGGGAACCAGAAAGCAATGCAAACAGAAATAAGTGCAATAGCAACATAGTTCATCATTAAGGTAAACAATGTTTCATTGGTGTTAAAGAATGCTTTGAATATCGCTGGAATAACCGCCCAAATAATGCCACCCAAGATAGCAGCTATTAAGCAAACAATGATGACTGCAGGATCGTTTTTGCCATTTGCCATGAAATGTGTAATACCAGCGGTTATTAAACAACCGATGGATATTTGACCTTCTGCACCAATATTCCAAAACTTCATCTTGAAAGATGGTGCTAAAGCAAAAGCAACTAGAATTAATAAACCTGCGGTTTCTAAGAAATCGAATATTTCTTTTGGATCTTTTGGATTATAAACACCATATGCCATTCTTTCAAAAAAGATACCGAATGAACCTGGTGAAAGAATATTACATAAAATAGCGGATAAAATAAACGCCGCAATAAAACCGCCAACTTTTATAAGCCAGTATTGCCATTTTGGCATATCTAAACGTTTAACGATATGGAAAGGAAGTCCACGACTAAATAAGTTTTTCACTATTATGTCCTCCTTTTGTCATTAATAAACCGATATCTTCTTTGCTCACTTCTCTTGGATCAACGATGCCAGAGACACGACCTTGTGATAAAACAAGTATCTTGTCGCATAACGCCATTAAGACATCCAAGTCTTCACCAACAAATAAGACGGCAGTGCCTTTTTCTTTTTGAGTGTTTAATAAATCATAGATTAAATACGAAGAGTTAATATCTAAACCTCTTACCGGATAAGCGGCCATAAAGACTTTTGGTGAGGAAGAGATTTCACGACCGACAAGGATTTTTTGCACGTTGCCGCCAGATAACTTACTGACTTGGGTGTGGACACTTGGAGTGACAACTTCAAGTTCTTCAACGACTTCTTTAGCGAGTTTTTCTGGTTTTTCTCTATGGAAGAAAATACCAGGGCCCTTACGGTAACTTCTTAACATCATATTATCGATAATATCCATGGAGCCCACTAAACCCATACCCAATCTATCTTCAGGAACAAAGCTGAGCTTAATACCTAAATCTCTAATTTCTAATGGTGTTTTATGCTTTAAATCGATTATTTCATCTTCGTAGAAAATAACTTCTTCGTTATTAACCATCTCAATGATTTCTTTATTTTTCTTTTTACTCAAGTCAAGCTTATTGCCTTCTTTATCATGGAAGAATCCTTCAGCTGACATTCTTTTAATCTTTTGCACAGAGTGGTGGAAGAAAGTGACAGGTTTTTCTTTCTTTGGATTATGGAAAATAATACCACCGGTTTTGTAATTTCTTAGACCGGCAATCACATCTAATAATTCTTTTTGACCGGAACCAGAAATACCTGCGACACCTAAAATCTCACCGCTTCTTAAGACAAATGAAACATCGTTTAAAGCGGTAGTGCCATCAATGTTGGTAACAGTAATATTGTTTATAAATAGACGGTTTTCTGGATTCTTTGGAGTAGACCTCTTAATTTTTAAATCAATTTTACGACCCACCATCATATTAGTGAGTTCTTTTTCGTTTGTAGATTTGGTATCCACTGTACCAATATACTCACCTTTTCTTAAAACAGCGACTTTGTCACTTATCTCCATAACTTCGTTTAGTTTATGGGTAATGATAATAACTGTTTTGCCTAATCTACGCATGTTACGCAAAACATTAAACAATTGTTTCGTTTCTTGTGGTGTCAAAACAGCAGTTGGCTCATCAAGAATCAAAATATCTACACCACGATATAAAGCCTTAACAATTTCCAGTGTTTGCTTTTGAGAAACAGACATGTCATATACTTTTTGATTTGGATCAATGTTAAAACCATATTTTTTGCAAATTGAAGCGACACGTCTAGCGGATTCCTTTAAATTGAAGCGACCAGAGTTTCTTGTTTCTCTATTCAATTCCTTAATTTTCTTCTCAATACTAAGAGAATCCACTAATGCTTTTTTAGAGGCAACTTCTGGAAGCGCCTCAATATTCATCAGGGATTTTTTTAATGCGATTCTAGCTTCTCTCTTCTCTCTTTTTTCTAAACGCATGTCAGCCTTCTTTTTCTTTAAAGCTTCTTTATCGTTTTTTAGAGTTGCGAGTATTACTTCATTTTCAGCCCTATCTTTTTTATCACTTTGCTTCTGTTGTTTCTTTTCTTCTTTTAATTTAAGCTTAGCATTCGCTAAAGCGTCTGCTTTTGCAATCTTATAATTGTTTTTTGCGTCTTTTAGTTCATCTGCTAAATTTGGATGTTTCTCTGCTTCTAGCTTAAGTTCTTCAATCAATTTATCGTTTTCCGCTTTTGTTTCTTGCTGGAAGAGTTTATAGTCTGCGCTTGTCAAACCTAAAACAACGTTTTCAGTAGCACTAAACGTATTCACTAACTTGAAGTGTTGGTGGATCATACCAATCTTATGCTTGTAAGCATCGCTTGGGGAATTGATATCCACTTTTTCTTCGTTGATATAAACATCACCTGTATCTTGCTTATAGATACCAACAAGGACGTTCATTAAAGAAGTTTTACCAGAACCATTTTCTCCTAGAAGAGAGTAAATTAGACCTTTTTCGATGGAAAAAGAAATGTCTTTGTTGGCCACAACTTTCTTTCCGAATCTCTTTGTAATATTTTCAAATCTAATAGCATCCATAAACAAATAAAGAGACTTGCTGGCCATGAAGACCAGCAAGTCGAGTTAATAAAATTAAAGATTAGTCACCGTAGTTTCTATTCTTGAGGTTGATGCCATCAATTTCAACATTGAAGTATGGAGCAGAAGCATCAGCACTTTC
>JAFZLN010000034.1 GCA_017551465.1 Bacilli bacterium | reverse complement strand
TCCAATATAATTGACTTCTTTATCTGCGAAGACTGGCCAGTCAGAGAAGATAATGTTGCAAACATTCTCTCCTGGAATATCTTTTGCGGAGATAAAGTAGTAATTCTTTGGAAGTTTAGGAACTTTAATTTTCACTAACTTCGCATGCGCTTTTGTGCTTCTTACTTGTTGAGCAAAATAAGCGTTATCCATAAGGATATCGTTAGTGAAAATTGCCATTCCTGACATCTTCTCTTCGTTATCTACTTTTTTCACTGATGTATCAAATTTTGGTAACATACTAGAACTTAATTGCTTTCACTGGACATTTAGATGCACATAAACCACATCTAAAGCATTTAGATGCATCAAATGTAGGAACATTATTATCATTCATCTTAATCGCGAAATATGGGCAGTTTCTTTCACACATTTTACAATGTGTACATTTATCTTTATTGACTTCAGGCATTTCGTGTTCATAAGTCACTCGATTAACTAATTGAGTGTCAATCACATCTTGCACTGACTTGAAGCCATATTTTTCTAATTCTTTTGGTAAGTCGGCGATTACTTTTGCGTAGAGTTCTTTGCCCCTAAGCATCGGTGCGCTTAACATACCCACCGCGGAAGCGCCTGCGAGAAGGAATTCGATTACGTCTTTCGCGGATGCCACTCCACCAACACCGATCACGGTTAATGATGGCTCTGCTGGTTTAATTGTGTAGACAGTTGCTAAAGCAAGAGGTTTCACTACTGGGCCAGACATCCAGACAAAACCCTTATCGTTAGAACACGCCATTTGGCGTTTCTCAATATCAATAACCATAGATGGTCCTAAGGAGTTAATCGCGACAACTCCGTTTGCTCCATTTTCTTTAATCACATGAGCGAAACCTGCTGGATCTGGAATATGTGGTGAGATTTTCATATAGAAAGGTTTCTTGGTGTGCTTTCTAATCGTTCTAACAGTCTCAGCGACCTTTTGATGGTCAGTACCGACATAGTGACAGCTCACTTCAAAAGCGTCTGCAAATTTATCTAAGACAGGGATTAATTCTTCCATATCTTCTTTTGTGTATCCTACGGATACGATTAAAGGTGTACCACCTTTTTTCGCCACTAATTCTGGAAGGAATTCATTAATCCATTTTTCTTTTGGATATTCAGTCCATAACTCACAGTTAAAGATCGCGTTATTCCCTTCACCTATGATACATGGGTGAGGAATATGTGCGTCTTTTGTGGAAATAGTCTTCGCCACCAAAGCACCTAAACCTTGGTCTTTAAGCCAAAGCATCTTTTCTGCATCACCCACGAGTGGGCCCGCTGCAGGCATAAGAGGGTTCTTTAACACTAATCCATCAAATTTTGTTGTTAAATCCATAGATTACTCCTTCACTCTTCTCCAGAGTTCTTTGCTATATTCACGAGAAATAATTAATTCTTCTTTGGCTTTTTTGGACACTAGTTGTCCATTTCTCACTAAACGCTTACCGTCAACATAAACATCTGTTGGTTTAAAGTTAGGGAATAAGCCATAGAAGATATGACCAAAAGCGTTACCGCTATCCATCTTGGTAAATGGAATGTAATCCACTAATAAGAAGTCACTGACATAGTCAGGAGAGATCTTACCAATCTTAATATCTAATCTTCTACCAACATAATCATAAGCGTTATTAATCATATCTTTGATATGACCAATATTTAATGCGGTTGGAGAATTGTTCTTTAAATGTGTTAAGTACATCGCATTTAAGTATTCAGTAGTCATTTGAGAGCTTAATCCATCATTGCCCACCATCACTGGAATACCTTTATCAATAAATTTTTTAATATCTGGGATGCCGACTGCATTATTTAAGTTGCTTGTGGTGTTCACCACCATATAAGCACCTCTTGCCTTGACGATATCTAATTCTTTATCGGAGATATGGACTCCATGAACGATTAAAGAATCTTTGTTCACTAAACCAAATTTATCTAGTCTTTCCATGATGGAGATACCATATTTAGCGTAGCTATCTTCTTCATCCATCTCGCTTTCAGCGACATGAATGTGAATTGGTAAGTCTTTTAATTTACGAGATACTTTCTTTAAAGTCTCATCGCTAAGAGACATGCTCGCATGCATACCAAACAGGCCAGACACATGATGTGTGTGAAATTTATTAGCAAAGCTAATATTTTCTTTAATACATTCATCTACTGGGAATCGATCAGATGTTTCAAAGCATAAAATGCTTCTTAAGTGTAAAGTCTTATCTAACGCTTGTCTTAAAGCGCCTAAGGAGAATGGAATCTCTTCTCCACATGCATGATGGTCAATAATTGTGGTGACACCATTGAGTAAGAACTCACATCCAGCAGCGATACCGCTATGATAGGTGATCTCGCTATCGATTTTAGAATCAATCTTCCACCACATCTGGTCTAAGATCTCTTGGAAGTTATTTGGATTAAATGGTAATGATAGGCCTCTAGCAAAAATTGAGTATATGTGCGAATGCGCGCATACAAAATTAGGCATCAGTAACTGACCTTTACCGTCAATGACTTCGTATCCTTTGTTTTTGAAGTCTTTCATCTCACCGACTTTGTGGATTACTTCATCAAAAAGGACATATCCAGATTCGATATAGATTTCATAATCGTAAATTCTAACGTTCACTAATGCTTTCATATTTATTTCTCACAATCAATTAACTTGCCTTGATGTTCTTTAAACTCTCCGTTTTCTAAGACAAAT
>JAFZLN010000033.1 GCA_017551465.1 Bacilli bacterium | reverse complement strand
TGGTTTAGTGACTGGTGTGGGCCCAAGATATTGTCCATCTATTGAATCTAAAATTGTCACTTTCGCTGATAAAGAAAGACATCAATTATTCTTAGAACCAGAATCTAGATATACCGATTCTATTTATCTACAAGGCTTTTCAACATCTATGCCAGTAGAAGTTCAAGAAGAAATGGTGCGTTCTTTACCAGGCTTTGAGAATGCTGTTTTCCTTAAGTACGCATACGCGATTGAATACGATGCCATTAGAACTGAAGAATATGGTCCTAATCTTGAAATCAAAAAATGGCCAGGTTTATTTATCGGTGGTCAAATCTGTGGCACATCTGGTTATGAAGAAGCCGCTGCTCTTGGTTTAATGGCGGGTATCAATGCTTGCTTAAAAATTGATGGCAAAGAACCATTAGTCTTAAGACGTGACCAAGCTTATATCGGCGTCATGATTGATGACTTAGTAACTAAAGGTACTGAAGAGCCATATCGTTTAATGTCTTCACGTGCGGAATTCCGTTTAATTTTAAGACACGATAATGCTGATATGAGATTAACCGAAATCGGTCATGATATCGGTTTAATTAAAGAAGAAAGATATTCTCACTATATTAACAAAGTTAATAATATTAATAAGGTTATTGAAGTTCTTAAAGCCGTTTATTTAGGTTCAAGAAAAGATATTAACGAGTGGTTAGAAAGTATTAATTCCAATCCACTTCAAGGTGGTATCCAAGCTTTCGAATTATTAAAAAGACCAGAAGTCTCTTATGTTGATTTAGTGAAGTTCGTACCTGAAATCAAAGATATTGAATTAGACGAATTCGCTATCGAAGAAGTGGAAATCATCGCTAAATATGAAGGCTATATTGTTAAGCAAATTAGAGAAGCAAAGAATATGGCCAAATTGGAAGAAATGAAAATCCCTGCAGATATGGATTTCTTAAATATGGATGGTTTAGCTTTAGAAGCTAGACAAAAACTAGATAAAGTGAGACCAATGACTATTGGCCAAGCCTCTCGTATATCTGGTGTTAATCCAAGTGATATTAGTGTGTTAATCTTTAATGTGAGGAAGATTCATGAATAAGGAATTATTTGTTAAAGAACTCAACAGTCGTGGTATTAGCTGCGATGAAAAGCAATTAAATCTCTTATGGGATTTCATGAGACATGTTTTAAAAACCAACGAAAGTTTCAATCTCACAGCGATTAAAGATGAAGAATCCTTCGTCGAGAAAATGCTCTTTGACAGCGCTCTTCTTTTAAATAACCAAAAATTTGAAGATTTAGATATTTTAGATATCGGTGCGGGCGCTGGTTTCCCAAGCGTTGTTTTATCAATTCTTTCTCCAAAAGCCCATGTCTATGCTATGGATAGCACCGCGAAAAAAGTAAAGTTCATCGAAGACTACGCAAATCAAAATAGCCTAGATGTGACCGGAATAACTGCTAGAGCGGAAGAATACGCAAGAGCTAATAGAGACAGATTTATGGTGGTTACCGCTAGAGCAGTAGCCTCCTTAAGAATCCTTGCTGAATTAGCCTTACCAATGCTCAAAGTTGGTGGTGTGTTTATCGCTATGAAAGGTCCAGGATTTGAGCAAGAAATCGCTGAAGCTAAAGGCGCTCTTAAGAAGTTGAATGCTGAGATTGATTATATTTATGAAGACCAATTACCAGAATCTAAGGAAATGAGATCCTTCATATATATTAAAAAGATAAAAGAAACACCAACAAAATACCCACGTTTATATGGGGAAATTAAAAATAAAGCACTATAATCTTTTATTTAAGAAATAAAGGTATATAATAGAAATCACTTCAGGGCAGCGAAAAGCGACCGGCGGTAAACCCCGCGAGCCTCAAGAAGAGGCAGGAACTTGTGAAATTCAAGTGGCGACAGTAAAGTCTGGATGAAAGAAGTACGTTTTTTAGGCCTTGGGAAAGGTCTATTTTTTATGAAAAGAAAATTCAGAAACATTGAAGAGATCGTTACCAGGTTAGTGACTATTGCCATCCTATCGGCATTAGGGGTAGTGCTTATGGCGCTTGTGCAATTTCCATATCCACTTGCACCTTGGTTAAAGATTGAAATCAGCGAATTAACCACAATCATTGGTTATGCACTTTATGGTCTTCCTGGTGGAATCGCCATTGCTGTCATTAAAACATTAGCGAACATGCTCATTAGAGGTCCATCCGCTCTCGGTTTAGGAGATGCGACAGCTTTCATCACATCGTGTATGTTTATCCTTGGCTTATTTGTTACCAGCCGTTTGAAGTTGTTCAAAAAAGGATTAGGCTTCCGTGTCATTGCCTATGTCTCAATCACCATCTTTGTCGCGGTTGTGATGACATTATTAAATGCTTTATTTATCACTCCAACATATTTAGCCGTTTTTAGTCCAAATCCTAAATTCGTGACTTGTTTTGACGAAGGCGCTATTCAAGGTGTGACTTCTTATCTAACTGGTAATAAAGATGTTGAAGCAAATGGCTGGCTATATATTGGCACAATTGGTTATATCTATGGTCCATTTAATTTATTAAAAGCAGCAGTATGTTGCTTATTATATGAAGCCATCTTTAATAGATTAATCTTTGTCTTTATGAAAAGATCACCATTCTTCAAGAAATACTTTGTTGGTAGTATCTTCACTAAAAAAGAAGAGGAAGTTAATCCTGATCTTGTCGCAGCAGAAGAACAAACTCAAAAATAGTGGTTTGCAAGGCACAAAAAAACTAGGTCAATCAAGGCCTAGTTTTTTGTTGTATTTTACTCTTCAACAGAGATTGCACCAACTGGGCATACGCCAACTGCGTCTTCATCGGCTTCGCCTGTAACTGGAGCGGCTGGACCTTCATCAGAGAATTTGAAATCATCTGGGTAGGAGCCGACACAAGCGCCGCACATAATGCATGAAGCAGCATCAATTTTTACTCTTTTCTTAGCCATGAGTATTGCCTCCTTGGGTTATATACCATGATTATATCTATATTGAGTGTCTATTTTCAATAGTGAGGGATTAATTTGAGACAAAAAGTCATTTTTTGTTCAAAATCCATTCTAATTAAATTAGAATATACGTGATTGGACTTTTTATGAGCGAAACTAGATTAGAAAAATATAAAAAATATCGTCAATCTATTAACGAATTTAAATCAATTAATAACGAGCCTGAAAGTATTAAAGAAAGAAACAACAGTATCGTTAGTGATAAGATGAACACAACATCCACTCTTCCACTGGAAGAAGTTTTAGGCAAAATCGATGATCAAGAAGTCGATGCTGCTCCAAGACGTGTTCTTACTAGAAAACTTATCACTATTATTGCTGTCGCTTTTGCAGGCTTAGTATTAGTAGCTGGTATCATCATCTTTGCGATTTGCGCATTCGGGGGAAAGTAATATGAAAATTGCTGTTGCTATTGACGGTCCTGCCGCAGCAGGAAAATCTACAATCGCCAAAAAAGTGGCGCTCATGAGAGGTTTCACCTATATTGATACAGGTGCGATGTATCGCGCTTTCACTTGGTATTGTTTACAAAAAGGTGTGGACTGCCAAGATGAAAAAGCTTGTTGTGCTTTAATCCCTGAAGTGCACATCGAATTAAAACCAGGTTATGTCGTTTTATGTAATGGCATTGATGTCAGTAAACCAATTAGAGGTACTGATGTTTCTGGCAACGTTTCATATATTGCTTCTTATAAAGACATTCGTCTTGCTTTAGTAGAACTTCAAAGAAAGATGGCGGAAAAAGATTCTGTTATTATGGATGGACGTGATATTGGTACATACGTTTTACCAAACGCCGAAGTCAAAATCTTCCAAGTTGCTTCTGTTGAAAAAAGAGCGCAACGTCGTTATTTAGAAAACCAAGAAAAAGGTATTGCGTGTACCTATGAAGATATCGTCGCAGACGTGGAAAAGAGAGACTACATTGATTCTCATCGTGCATTTGCTCCTCTAAAACCCGCCCCAGACGCTATCCATTTAGATACTTCTGATTTAACTATTGATGAAGTAGTGGCAGAAGTTAATAAAATCATTGATAAAAAATTAGCGGAGAAGAAATAATCTATGGCTCAAGGAATCGTTGCAATTGTTGGCTCACCTAACGTCGGCAAATCGACGATTTTTAATCGTATGATTGGTGAAAGACACGCCATTGTCGATGATGAAATGGGTATTACTCGTGATAGACTTTACGGGCAATGTGAATGGCTTGGTTGTCGCTTCTCTTTAATTGATACTGGTGGTATTGAAATCGTTAATCGCCCATTCCAAGAACAAATCCGTATGCAGGCTGAAATTGCCATAAATGAGGCAGATGTGATCGTGTTTGTGGTGGACGGCAAGCTTGGTATTACCACTGACGATAGAGTGGTTACAACTATTCTAAGAAAAGTGAATAAGCCAATTATTTTGGCTGTTAATAAAATTGATGAAGGCTCCCATATGGCGGACGCCCAAGAGTTCTATGGCTTAGGCCTTGGTGAACCTCATGTTGTTTCTGGTGCCCATGGTATTGGTATTGGTGATATCTTAAATGAAATCATCAAATACTTACCAGAAAACAATGAAGAATTAGAAGAAGATAAAGTCACATTCTGCGTTGTTGGTAGACCTAATGTTGGTAAATCTTCTTTAACAAACGCTATCTTAAATCAAGATCGTGTTATCGTGAGCAATATCTCTGGTACAACCAGAGACTCTATTGACACTCCATTCAATAGAAATGGCAAAAACTATTTGGTTATTGATACTGCTGGTCTCAAAAAACGTGGCAAGATTTATGAATCAATTGATAAATATTCCGCGATACGTGCGCTTAAAGCCATTGAAAGAAGTGAAATTGTTTTATTGGTGCTTGATGGTAAAGAAGGCATTACTGAACAAGATAAACACGTCATTCAATATGCTACTGATTTACACAAAGCCATTATCATCGTTGTTAATAAATGGGATTTGGTGGACAAACAAACAAATACTATGTCCGATTATGTCAAAATCATTCGTGAAGAATATAAGTTCCTTGATTATGCCCCAGTAGTGTTTGTTTCCGCTCTTAAAAAGCAAAGACTTGATACCTTATTCGAAACCCTTGATACAGTGCATGCAGCCTACTACACCAGAATCAAGACAAGTTTGCTAAACGAGGTCATGCAAGATGCCCAAATCATGAACCAAGCACCAAACTTCAATGGTGGCAGGCTTAAAATACTCTATGCATCGCAAGTTAGTAGCGCCCCGCCTACAATTGTTTTATTTGTGAACGATCCTAATTTCATGCATTTCTCATATCAACGCTATATCGAAAATCGCTTAAGAGATACATTTAATTTTGACGGAACGCCTATTCGCATCGTTTTAAAAAAACGAACGAACCAATCTAAATAAAAATCTCATAATTGTCATATAAAAAATCACACATTTTTTCAATTAAGTGCTATACTAAAACTTGAAAAGGATTATCTTGCTAATTCATTTCAACAAAAAGGGAGCATTTGAACATGAAGAAATTCAACAGAAGAGACTTAGTTCAAATTGTTGCAGATGAAGCGCATTTATCCAAAAAAGACGCTCGTGCAGCATTGGACATTTGTTTCGGTGAAATTGAAAAAGCCTTATTAGCAGGCCAAGAAGTCAACATCACTAACTTCGGTGTTTTCACACCAAAGACCCGTCAATCACGCGATGGTACACATCCAAAACAACATACCCGCATTAAGATTGCCGAATCTCGTTCAGTGAGCTTCAGACTTTCCAAAGCTTTAAAAGGCAAATTGAACAAGTAGTTCAGTTTAAAAGAAAATCAGCGGAAACGCTGGTTTTTTTGTGCCTTCTTTTTTAAAAAGTGTAGAATAAGAGCATGGACAAGAATCTAGTGGCATTCATAGAACTCGCAAAAGAGTTTAATAGACACGGTTATGAATTATATCTCGTCGGTGGTACCGTTAGAGACTATCTTTTAGGTGAACCATTAATGGATATGGACGCTGTTAGTGAAGCTACCCCTGAAGAGATTATTGCTTTCCTTCCAGGCGTTGATACAACGTTTAAAAGATTTGGTTCTTTAAAATATAAAAACGCTGATGGATTAAAGTTTGATATCACAACTTTAAGAAAAGAATCTTCTTACGAAGACAGTCGCCATCCAAGTAAAATCATCTTCGTTAAAGATTTAAAAGAAGACTATCTAAGAAGAGACTTTACCGTGAACGCGCTATATATGAATAAAGATTTAAAAGTCATAGATTATTGTAACGGTGAACAAGATTTGAAGAACGGTATCTTAAGAGTGGTGGGTAATCCAGATACAAGAATTAAAGAAGACCCACTTAGAATCTTAAGAGCAATTAGATTCCATTTGATGCATCATTTAAAAATCGAAGGATCATTATTAAAAGCGATGCATGATAACTTTGATTTATTAAAAAATATCACAGACGCAAAGATTAGAAACGAATTAAATAAAATTGATGATTCACTTGTGGATCAAAAAGAAAAAATGGACATTTTTGCACAATTTGATATAGCAAACCTAGTGGGTGTGATAAAGTAATAGCATGATTAGTGAAGCAGTAGATTTTCATTTCTTACTTTTAGAAAACTATAAAAAACTCAAGATTAGTGAGAACCAATTAGCCATCATTTTGATGATGGATCACCTTATTTCATATGGTGATACTTTCGTGACCGCGGATATCTTATCTTTAAAGATGTCTTTAGACATCAAAGAAATTGACCGTTTACTCGCTTATTTATTAACTCGTGGTTTAATTGAATACACGACCGCAAATGGTAAAACAGTCACCTCTTTAAATCCTCTTAAAGAGAGACTTTATCGTGAATTCCAAATCAGTGTTTCTAAAGAAAACGAAGTCAGAAATAATAAAACCATTAGTGATCAACTCACCAATATCTATGAAAACTTCCAAGTGGAATTAGGTAGAAGCCTTTCCCCAACAGAAGTAAGCACAATTAGAGAATGGGTGGCCATGGGTTATACTGACGAAGTCATTATAAATGCTTTAAAAGAAGCTGTTAGTCAAGGCAAGAAATCGATTAAATCAGTCGATAAGATTTTATTAACATGGGCCAAAAGAGAAGAACTTGAAGCCGAAGGTAAAACATCCATCAATGATGATTGGACAAATAATTTAGAAGAAACCATTCGTATTGCGAAAACTCCATGGCTTGATGAAGATGATGAAGACTAATATCAAGCCTTTATTAGATTATTTAGATGAAATATTACCCACTGCAAAGTGTGAACTTTTATATACCAAAGATTATGAATTAGTCATCGCGGTGATGTTGTCCGCTCAAACAACTGATAAATCAGTTAATGCAGTCACACCAATCTTGTTTAAGAAGTATCCAACATTAGATGCTCTTTATGATGCCCCATTAGAAGATATTGAAGAAATCATTAAACCTATAGGTTTATATAAAAATGAAGCTAAAAACCTAAAAGGTATTGTCAAAGACCTAGTGGATCGCTTTAATGGTGTAGTGCCTTCTGATAAAGAACAATTAATGACTTTACCAGGTGTGGGCAATAAAACCGCTGGTGTTATCCGCGCGGAGATTTTCCAAATCCCAGATTTACCAGTTGATACTCATATCTTGAGAATTAGTAAGAGATTAAATCTCGCTAAAAAAGATGATGAACCAATTGATGTGGAAAGAAAGCTTAAAAAAATCATCCCTGAAGAGAGATGGATTAAGTCGCATCACCAATTAATTCATTTTGGCCGCTACTATTGTATCGCTCGTTCACCGAAGTGTGAAAACTGCAAAATAAGCGACATGTGTATATATAAACGTAAATAATTATTTGAAATATAATTGCTCCACAGCATCAAGATAATGAAGTCTTGGAGCGTAGTCCTGTTTAATTAAAACAGCATCCTTTTTGAACACTTCATAAGGAATAGATTTTCTACTTCCGTGTTCATAGAAATCAATCACAAAAGAAGCATCTAAAAGATAGATTTCATCTTTCACTTGGAAAGAGATAATAAAGAATGCAATGCCACCATGCTTGAGGACATTCTTTAAGTGGACGATTTGGTGTTCGCTAATATTGCTTAATGGGAAAGCAGTATTTGATTTAGTGTTCTTGGCTTCAAAATCAATATATCTACCTTTATAAACACCGTTATAGTCAGTAGTGGATTGCTTTTCAAAATAGGCGTCAGTAATTCTCGCGCCTTTAGAATAATCTACTTTAACAATGTTAATTGGAGTTGGTCTTTTATTAATGAGGGCGATACCCATATCACGATAGTAGTCATTAGAAAGATTGATATCTTCTTCTAAAGACATACCACGGTTAGCCGCACTTAAAAGGGTGCGATGAGTTTTTTCAGTTTTATTATCGCTTTCTTTTTTTTGATAAGTTTTGCCGTTTGGGTATCTCATTATCAGACTCTCAAAGAAGACCCCCCATCTTTTTAAAGCGAGGGATGAATTTGAGCGTAATTATAATATCACATTGTTCAATATCAGGTTAAAAGTATTGATATAATCTTGCTTTTATATCAATAAATTGATATAATAATAGTAGGAAATATGGATAAGGGGAAGATGATGCATTTAGCATTTATTTCCCTTTTCTTATATTTCGAAAGGCACATTATGACTAAAACAATTAAAAGAGCATATCGCTTTAGAATCTATCCTAATCCTTCTCAAAAAGAACTAATTGAGAAAACTTTAGGTTGTTGTCGTCAAGTTTATAATGACTTCCTTTCGATGTGTATTGAATCATATAAGGCCGATAAGAATAGAACGATTGATAAATATGATTTGATTAAGCTTCTTCCAGAATATAAAGAAACATTTCCATACTTAAAAGAAGTTGATTCTATCGCGCTTCAACAAACGGTTATCCACTTATATGATGCCTATATGAATTTCTTTAGACATAATGCTTCATTCCCAAGATTTAAAAAGAAAAAGAATGATTATGGTTATACGACCATGAATACACATAACTCTATTCGTTTCATTAGGGATGATATCCAAATCCCAAAATTAGGTAGAGTCAAAGTTAAACTTCATCGTTGTTTGCCAGAATCATTTAAATTCACCATGGTCAGTGTTTCTAGAAAAGGCAAGTACTACTATGTCTCTTTATTAGGAGAAGA
>JAFZLN010000032.1 GCA_017551465.1 Bacilli bacterium | reverse complement strand
GTTGTTTTTATGTAAACTTTGAGGTGCATTTATCGGAAATAGCCTATATGAGTATAACTTATCATTGGAAAAATAAAAAGAACCACATCGCTGTGGCTCTTTTGTTTGATTGCTTTTTATTTGAGCTTTTTATTTGCTAAAACAGCGATTAGTTCGAGGACACCATATGCTGCGATGGCAATACCTGTGACAATCCAGAATGCCTTTTGGAAATCAGCAACGTTGAGGTAAAGGATTGTGAAAACAATAACCACAATACCTAGAACCATTTCCACAACACCAATAGCGACTTTCTTGGCTAAAAGCACTGTAAATAAGCCATAGGCGAATAAAGCGATACCCAAACCTAAGATTAATAGGACAAATAAATTAATAAGCATTGCGAATGAAACATAATGTGTCCAGATAAAGGAAATACCAAGAACGATTAATGCAGTGCTTAAAAATAATTGTGCAAATGTGATTTGTTTGGATTTTGCTAAAGCGATGATGTTTAAAATAACTAAAACACCACCAGCGACCAAACAGCCAATACCAAAATATAAGTCAAGAGCACCAGCACCAATAACGGCGATGATAATACCCATGACGATTAAGATAACAGCGGCAATAATTTTTGCGTATTTTTCTTTCATAAGATTAACTCCCTTTGATAATTAATATTCTAAAAGAATATTTCAAAGTTGCAACAAAAAACCTCTCATCTGAGAGGTCTTTGTATTAACCAAGTTTTAATCTCTTTTGGAAAACTTTATAACCATTCTTACTAGCGAATGACTTTAAGCTATAGCCTGGTAAGTTGAAGGCAAAGCACGCTAAGGAACGATGTCTAATCTTGTTATAGAGTTTCTTATCGAGTTCTTTAAGTTCATCGAAGTATTCATGGAACACTTTCCAACGTGTTTTCTTATCTTCTTTTGTACCAACGATGGTCATAATGGTGATACCGCATATTGTCATCAACCATTTGAACATATATTTCTTTAAGTGTTTTGGTTGTTTGATAATTTCATCGTATTTATAGGCGGTGAACATGATTTTGAACACTCTCATTTGTTGTTCATATCTCTTACACATTGTGCCATAGTTAACAGATTGATCCGCTCTACCGATGAAGTAGTGATATAAATCGATATCGTGATAGAAGATCTTCTTCATGAATGGGAGTGGTTGGTAAGCATAGATATCATCAACATAGAAGGTGTGATTTGGAAGTTCCATCTTGGATTCTCTTAATTTCGCTGTTCTATAAAGTAAAGAGTGCATTAAGAAAACTGTTTCTAATTTCACACGTTTCATATCTTCCCAGGCAATGATTTGTTCAGCTGGTAAGCATTTACGGTAATGCATCACATATTGGCTATTATCCGCAGCATGTTCATAAACATAGTTTGTGATATATAAGTCGATATTAGCGTTTTCAGCTTCATGCTTTTTGATTAAGTTAAGCATATCTAAAACGTCTTTAGTTTCAACCCAGTCGTCACTATCGACAACTTTAAAGAACATACCTTCAGCGTTGCGGATACCCGCCATAACGCCTGAACCGTGTCCACCATTCTCTTTTTGAATAGCTTTAACGATTGTTGGGTATTTCTTTTGATATTCGTCAGCGATTTTACCTGTGTTATCTTTACTACCGTCATTGACGATGATGACCTCAACATCTTCACCAGCGGCAACGAGATTATCGATGCAGTGGCGCATATAGTCTTGTGAGTTGTAGCAAGGAATTGTAAATGTAATATATTTCATATTCGTAATTAAATCCGGCCCTTCAGCCTTAAAACATTATAGTAAAGTTGAATATTATAGCAAGATAATTAATCAACTAAGGTCTCTACTAGTTGTAAAGCCTTCTCTACTACCACATCCATGTTGTAGTAAGAGTAGGTTCCTAAACGACCACCGAAGTAGATATTAGGATTTTGTTTGGCTAGTTCTTGATATTTTAAGTATAACATACTGTTCTTCTCGTTATTAAGAGGATAATATGCTTCGTCCCCCAAAGTCCAAGTCTTGGAATATTCTTTAGTGATAACTGTTTTGTTGTGTTTTTGTCCAGGTTCAAAGTATTGATGTTCCGCGATACGGGTATATGGAACTTCATATTCCGTATAGTTAACAACAGCGTTACCTTGGTAATCTGGTTTATCAATGATTTCTTCTTCGAATCTAAGTGATCTCCATTCAAGCGCACCATAGCAGTAATCGAAGAACTTATCAATTTCACCAGTGTAGATGACTTTATCCACAAGAGCGTTTAATTCTTCTTTATGTTCTAAATAATCAACACCTAATCTCACTTCAATGCCTTTAAGCATATTAGCAATCCATTTGGTGTAACCACCAATTGGGATACCTTGATAGATATCATTGAAGTAGTTGTTGTTATATTCATATCTCACTGGTAAACGAGTGATGATGAAAGGTGGTAATTCATTACATGGTCTACCCCATTGTTTTTGGGTATAGCCTTTAATGAGCATTTCATAAATGGTTGTGCCCACCATGGAGATAGCTTTTTCTTCAAGGTTCTTTGGTTCCTTGATATTAGCGGCTTTAATCTCTTTTTCAATACACGCCTTGGCTTCTTCTGGCTCATTCACACCAAAGATTTGATGGAATGTGTTCATGTTAAATGGCATGTTATAGTATTTGCCTTTGTAATAGGCTAAAGGCATATTGATGAAATCATTGAACTTCGCAAATTGATTAACGTAGTCCCAGATTTCTTTTTTAGAGGTATGGAAGATATGTGGTCCATATTTATGAACTTGGATACCTTCAATTTCTTCTGTGTAGATATTGCCTGCGATGTTATTACGTTTTTCCACCACGAGGACTTTATAGCCGCGTTTGTTTAATTCATGAGCGGCCACCGCGCCGAATAAACCAGCGCCAACAATTAAATAATCATAATTCTTTTTCATAGCCCCTATATTATACACTTTTTGGTTAGATTACCGCCAACTTTGGTAGTCATTAGTGCTTTTCAATTGACAAGTTCGTTATCGAACTTTACAATTTTTTAGCATACGAAGAAAAGGAGGGATTAGAGATGCTTAAATCAATATTTAAGGTTCTGAAGAGTGTTAGAGAATATAAAATCTACGCGATTATCACTCCTTTATTTATGATTGGTGAAGCCGCGGTTGAATGTGCTTTACCTTTGGTAATGACTTACTTTGTTGAAAGTATCGAGAAGGCCAATTCCATAAATGAATTATTACCTTATTTCTTTGCAATCTTAGGCATGGCTATTGTTTCTATTACCTGTGGTATCTTAGGTGGTAGATTTGCTGCATACGCTGCGAGTGGCTTTGCCAAAAACTTAAGAAAAGATTTATATAAGAAAGTTGAATCATTCTCTTTTGAGAATATTGACCATTTCCATGCTTCTAGTTTAGTGACTAGAATGACCACAGACGTCACAAATACTCAAAACTCATTTGCGATGGCTATCAGAATTGTTGTTAGAGCGCCATTGATGCTTATTTTTTCTGCGATCATGGCATTCGTAGTTGGTGGCCAATTAGCGTGGATCTTCGTTACCGCGATTCCTGTTATTAGTATTATCTTTATTGTCTTAGCAAGACTTGCGATGGGCATCTTTAGAAGAGTCTTTAAGAGATACGATGCCTTGAACGAATCTGTGCAAGAAAATGTCTCTGGTATGAGAGTGGTTAAATCTTTCGTGAGAGAAAGTTATGAAGACAACAAGTTCGCTACTGCTTCTAACAACTTAAGTAAAGACTTTATTAAAGCAGAAAAGATTGTTGCCTTAATGACACCTTTAATGAATACCTCTATCCATGTTGTTTACATGATTACGATGTTCTTTGCGGCTACATTAATCTTTAAAGAAACAGTGCCAGTAGAAAGCGTTAATGAAAAAGGTGAACCAATTATCATCTTCCAATGGGGACAATTATCTATTCCTGATATGTCCGCTTTACTCACATACGGCATTCAAATTTTAATGTCCATCATGATGATTTCCATGATTGTCACAATGTTGGTCATGTCGTTTGAATCTATTAGACGTATTGGTGAAGTCTTAGATGAAGAACCAACAATTAAGAATCCAGAAAATCCAGTTATGGAAGTTAACGATGGTTCTGTCATCTTTGATAATGTTTCCTTTAAATACAAAAAAGAAGCGGAACGTTATGCTGTTAATAATTTAAATCTCAATATTAAATCTGGTCAGTTTATCGGTATTATCGGTTCCACTGGTTCAGGTAAATCAACTTTGGTTAATTTAATTTCTAGATTATATGACACCACTGAGGGACGTGTTTTAGTGGGTGGTAATGATGTCAGAGAATATGATCTTAAAGCATTAAGAGATTCAGTCGCTGTCGTTCTTCAAAAGAACTTCTTATTCAGTGGTACAGTTGCTTCTAATATGCGTTGGGGCAATAAAGATGCGACTGATGAAGAGATTGTTAAAGCCTTAAGAGTGGCACAAATGTCCGAAACTATTGAAGCCACACAAGAAAGACTCAACAAAGTTGTTGAACAAGGTGGCGCGAACTTCTCTGGTGGTCAAAAACAAAGACTATGTATTGCTAGAGCGTTACTTAAGAATCCTAAGATTTTAATCTTAGATGACTCCACCTCTGCTGTTGATACTAAGACTGATAGATTAATTAGAAAAGCCTTAAAAAATGATTTACCACATATGACAAAAATTGTCATTGCTCAAAGAATTAGTTCTATTGAAGAAGCTGATCAAATCATTGTTTTGGATAACGGTCAAATTAACGGTGTTGGTACACATAAACAGTTACTAGAAAGTAACGAGATTTATCGTGAAGTTTATCAATCACAAACACAGAAAGGAGGAGAGTAATATGCCAGGTCCACGTATTAAAACATATGAAAGACCAAAGAAGGGCACTATTAAACGCTTAGTCAAATCTCTTTGGAAGCATTTTAAGCCTGAACTTATTATTTCTTTAGTTACTCTTGTTCTTTCTATTTTTGTTAACTTAAGCGGTTCCATCTTCGCTAGTATGATTACTGGCTTATTAACACAAGCCATTCCAATGAAGTTATCTGATCCAAGTGTCAGTATCTTAACTGGTTCATATAACGTATCACTACTGGGTGGTATTCCACTTAATGGTGTTAACTTAGTCACTTTAATGATTGCCTTAGGCATCATCTATTTAGTGGGTGTTATTTGTTCATGGACATGGACTAGAACAATGGCTATTGTCACTCAAAAATATTTAAATCTTTTCCGTATTGAGATGTTCTCTCATATGCAAAAGCTTCCTGTTAAATATTTTGATACACACCAAAACGGTGCGATTATGTCGTTATACACTAACGATATAGATACAATTAGACAATTAATCTCACAATCCTTACCAAATATCATCTCTACTGGTTTAACCGTAGTAGGATGCTTATTTGTGATGCTATCCTTCTCTATTTGGATGACTCTAGTGGTTATTGCAGGCACTATTGCGATGTTCTTTAATACCAAGATTGTCGGTGGACGTGCTTCACGTTTCTTTGTCGCCCAACAAAAGAGCATTGGCAAAGTAGAAGGCGCTATTGAAGAAAGCATTACTGGCTTAAAAGTCATTAAGGTCTTTACTCATGAAGAAGATAGTTTAAAAGACTTTGAAGTCGTTAATGATGAATTATATAAAAATTCAACCTCTGCAAATATCGCTGGTAATATCATGATGCCAATCAATGGCAACATTGGTAACTTCATTTACGTTATTATCGCTATTATTGGTTGTATTTTGTATCTCACACCAGGAGCACAAAACTTATCAATTACTGGTATGAAGGTTGTGGACGCTAAAGAATTCTATGGTAGCTTACTCGTACCATTCTTAATGCTTTCTAGAATGTTCACTAATAACATTTCTAACTTCTCACAACAAGTAACATTCGTGGTGATGGGTACTGCTGGTGCATCACGTTGCTTTGGCTTATTAGATGAAGTTAAAGAAGCCGATGATGGTTATGTCACTTTAGTGAATATCAAATACCATGAAGATGGCACATTTGAAGAAACTAGTGAAAGAACTAGAGACTATGCTTGGAAACATCCACATAAAGCGGATGGAACAGTTACTTATACAGAACTTAAAGGTGATATTGTTATCGATGATATCGACTTCTCATATGATGGTAAGAAGACTGTTCTTAAGAATGTTAGTGTTTACGCTCACCCAGGTCAACAAATTGCATTAGTGGGTGCAACAGGCGCTGGTAAGACCACCATTACTAACTTAATTAACCGTTTTTATGATATCGCAGACGGCAAAATCCGTTACGATGGCATAAATATCAATAAGATTAAGAAAGACGACTTACGTCACTCTTTAGGCGTGATTTTACAAGATGTGAACTTGTTCACTGGTACTGTCATGGAGAATATTAGATATGGTAGATTAGATGCGACTGATGAAGAAGTCTATGAAGCCGCGAAGATTGCTAATGCCTATGACTTCATTATGAGATTACCACAGGGATTCAACACTATGCTTTCAGGCGATGGTGCGAATCTTTCTCAAGGCCAAAGGCAATTAATCTCTATTGCTAGAGCAGCAGTCGCTGATGCACCTGTCATGATTCTTGATGAAGCAACTTCCTCTATTGATACTCGTACCGAAAGACTTGTACAAAAAGGTATGGATCAATTAATGAAAGGTAGAACAACATTTGTTATTGCTCATAGATTAAGCACTATTCAAAATGCTGACTACATTTTAGTGTTAGATAAAGGTGAGATTATCGAAAGAGGTAATCACGAATCACTTATCGCTGAAAAAGGCGCCTACTATCAACTATATACAGGCGCTGTTGAACTCGAATAATGAAAACTATAATCTTTGTTTGTCATGGTTCAATATGCCGTAGCCCTGCTGCGGCTTTTATTGCAAAGCAATACTTAAAAGAACAGGGCAGAGACAAAGAATTTAATATCCTCATAAGAGCGACATCAAGCGAAGAGATCGGTAATGATGTTTATCCTCCGATGAAAAGAGAACTATATAGAAGAGGAGTACCAATGTATCCTCACGCAGCGCAAAGGATAAGACAAATAGATTATGAGAACGCTGATTATATCTTTTGTATGGATGATGAAAACTATTATTCATTACTGAGACAATTAGATAATCATAAAGGCATTATTAATCGCATTAATAAATACACTCCTAGTATCTATGAAATAGAAGATCCTTGGTATACAGGTAGATATGAAAAAGTCTGCGATTTAATCACAGACTGTATTCACGATATATTTGCTAATATTTAGTGACGAGAAGCCACGATCTTAATAGAAGAGTTATCAGTAACTGCGTTACCATCAACTTCCACTGAGAAATCAGCACTATTTTGTAAGAATGATTTATAGGCTAAACCGATTGGAGTGGACGTGTCCACACTATTAGCGGCGGTTGTCACTAAGGCATCAAATGAAATAGTCATTTTACCTTGTCTATCAAACTTGAAGGAAGATTGATTAACGGCTTCTGCAAGTGCTTCAAAGATGACATCTTTAGTGTCATTACTAATGGCTAAGTTTTCACTTTCTTTACCAAAGTAAACCTTATCAGCTTTATACACTAATTTGCTGGTGTCATGATTTTCTGGATCAATAACCATTTTTAAGGTGATGATTGTTTCCAAACCATTGATATTTAAACCAATGGAAATGATTGCGTCATTACCATAAATATTCATATAGGCATTATCTAAGGCAATGTAGTTAACTTTATAGTCACCTTCACTAACTTCTCTTGATAAGAAATATTTCATACCAAAGCAGCTTTGTGATTTTAAGAAGAGATTAATATCGCTTTCTTTTAAAGATGCAATATTGAAGCTATTGATTGATAAGTCAGTGGAATAACTATCAAAACTACTGACAGCGTTTTTAAGCATATCATCAATAGAGGAAGCAGGCACTAAAGCAAAACCTGGATAAGTATCTGGGGCAAGAACGCCAATCTTAGATAAATCACAGCTTGGGACGTTACTACCATTAGCACCTTCAAATAGGTAAGAACTGACTGGGGCTACGTTAGCGGGAGTAATTTCACCCTCATTCATTAAATAGGTCACGGCTTCTCTAATAACATTGAGCGATAATTGTTTTTGTTCACCATTAATGGTGAGTTTAGTGGTTGTATCTTCATAGTGCATTGGATAATAGACATTATCACCCGCGCTAGCGTCATAATCATTACCGGTTAATGGTTCTAAGTTGACATCAACAGTTAAGGAATCACCACCATAGAAATCAAATGTCACTAGGTTCATATCTAAGAAGTCGTTAATAAAGGCAAAGTAGAAATCAGAAGTTCCTGAACCACCACCAATGCCTTGATTAATCATGTCTCTTAAATCTTCAGTGTAAATATATAAACGAGAATTGGCTAAATCAGTATGTAATTTAATATTCGCGGTTAAAGCATCTAATGTATCATCTGTTAAGAATCTATTTAAGAAGAACATAACGATTGGTTTTAATTGGGTAAGTCTTCCAACAGACATCTTATCCACACTTAAGATAAAAGCGTTTTTGCCATCGATTTCATCTTTGCTTAATTTCGCGGTTAATTTTGCTCTTGTTTCAAAGAAATAGAACTTACCAGAAACATTTAATGTATAAGCATCTTCTTGGATATCAATAGCGAACTGTGTGAGATACTTTTGGATTTGAGTATTATCCTTAATACCAGAATAAAGCATGTTATTAATATCCGCTTCGGTCACGGTGAATTTAGCTTTCTTTTGTGTTTCAGTGTTATCTAAAGAATCCACCACTAAAGCTTGAGACCATTTTTCCATTTGGAAGTTATCATCATAAGTGACTTTCATCTTGCCTGTATCAAATAAGAAAATGAACACCAAAGCGATTGGTAAAATGATGAGAACGACTAAAGTAATGATTAAACCTCTAAAAAACTTTTTCATAAATGGATTCCTCAAGTATGGTATAACCTATTATAGATTAAAAAATTAATTTTTCATCTATTAGTTAGTAAACTGAGATAGAATTAAATCATGAAAATCACTAATAATCCCACATTAAAAACCAAAATAGATGAAATAATCCGCATTAACCAAATCAACACCTGGATCGCGGGTTTATTTAACGAAGTAAATAGTTATACTGATTTCTTCTCTAAAGAAAAGATTAATTACTTTGTTAAAAAAGGCCACTCTGAAGCGGAAGCGATGACCGCGATAATTTGTGGTGAATTTAATATCGAAAGAGATGAAGAACTAGATACCATCTTAACTGAATTCTGCACTGAACGTATTAAATGTTTGGAGCCAAAAGAGTATTTAAACAATGAATATGTTTCTAGGATTAAAGCCACTGGTAAATATAAACAATATGCCATAAGAATGATTGATTATGAACCATATCAAACATTTGCTTATGACGAAATAAGTGTCACTAAAGACTATAAAGAATATAGTGCAATCGGTTATTTTAATAAACCATTCTCTTATCTCGCCTTATGCGAAGGCAATAATATTTGGATGTCTCTTAATCCAAACGAAATAGAAACGATGAAGCCATTTATCGCTAAAGGAAAGGGCAATGTTCTTGTTCTTGGCTTAGGTATGGGTTATGTGCCATTTATGATGGTCTTAAAGCCAGAAGTTAAGCACATCACTATCGTTGAAAAAGATCAAAACATTATTAACTTATTTAATACATTGTTGTTCCCACATTTTATTAATAAGAACAAGATTACCATCATCAAAGATGATGCAATTACATATGTTAGTAAGAATAATAAGTATGATTATATCTTCGCTGACTTATGGCATACGCCTGAAGATGGTTTAGACTTATATATTCAACTAAAACGTATACATAAAGATATTGATTGCTGGCTAGAAACATCTCTTATCGCTATGCTGCGTAGATGCATGATTACTTTAATTGAGGAATCATTAGAGGGTTTAGGGGACAACAACTATCAAAAGGCTAAAACAGTCACTGATAGAGTCATTAATAGTTATTATCAAAAAACAAAAAACCTCGTCATTAACAACGAGGATGATTTGTCTAAATTATTAAGTGATAAATCACTTCTTAATTTGATCGCCAAAAACTCTTTCTAAAAATGATTCTTGTTTCTAATGAAATCTATAAGATTAGCGTGTATGATGCCGTTCCTTCTTTGAATTAAAAAATCAGTAGTTAGAACATATTTTGGATAATTATCATGTATTTTTTCAAGTGGACCATACTCCCTGTTTTCGGTTTCAATGCTCGCCATGATTGAATATGCTACTTGAATATATGAGTAAGATAATTCTTTATCTTTTAGAATAAAGTCGCATTCAAGTTTCCCAATTCTTCCAACAGACACATCGTACCCAAAAGATTTGGCATATATATAAACAATATTTTCTAGAGCAGGGCCATAATTGATTCTACTATCTGGGTTTGTAACAAAGGATAGAGAAAGGTCTGCCAAATAGTATTTTTTCTCGCCAGAAAGCATTCTTTTTGACTTCATATCGAATCTATCGCATTCATAGAGTAATTTGGCATCAACTAAATATCTCATGTAATTTAGAAGAGTTGGTTTGCTTATCGACAATCCGTTATTTTTTAGTCCCCTGATTATATTATTAATGCTAGTAGTGCAGCCATAGTTATTTATGACGTAGTTTCTAACAATATCAAACAAAGGCTTATTTTTAATAATTACTCTTTTTTTAACATCTTTCACAAATATTTCGTTAACGATGCCTTCAACATATGTCCTTTTATCGCGGAGTGTCTCAAAGAATAATGTTCTTGGAAAACCTCCCTCGTTAATATACTTTTCTAATTCAAGAGATAGGTTTTGTTCAATTGGCATTTTATAGAAGCTTTTCATATCAAGGTACTCATCAAAGCTAAGTGTATAGATTTCGAATTCTAAATATCTGCCAGTCAATTTAGTTACTAGTTCACCGCTTAATAGGTATGAATTGCTACCAGTAATAAAGATAGAATAGTCTCCTTCTTCCCTATAACCATTGATAAGTGTCTCAAAACCCTTAACATTTTGAATTTCATCAATGAAAAGATATTTGCTTCCACTAGCTTTTATAGCAAGTTCGTCAATTATCATTTCTAGTTCGTCAGCTGTTCTAATGCTTTTGTAACCTTTTTTATCTAAATTAATGTAAATAATGTTCTTCTCGTCAATGCCGCTTTCAATCAGTTCTTCACTTATGATTTGTAGTATTGATGATTTGCCACATCTTCTAACACCAGTTATGACTTTAATAATGTCAAAATCATGATAAAAACCTCTTATTTTTGAAAGGTATTTTTCTCTTCGAAACAGTTTCATAATCAATCACCCACTAATAATATAACATTTTACCTAGATAAATGCAATTATATTAAACCGTTTTTTACAATTTATCCGTTTTGGTTTACTTCAACCGCACTTATACAAAAAAAGAAGCTTTCGCTCCTTCTTTGTTAACCATCTTTTAAGAATCTCATTAAAACAAATAAGTCTTCTTATGTTTTTTAATAAATGATAAGTCCTTAAAGAACTTAATGGATGATTTTAATGGTGAAACTGTACTACCACGATCATCCGCCCAAATAACGCCCATTTCATAGATGGACAAGTTGTTTAACTTAGCGATATATAAGTATTCAACATCAAAGGCAAAGTTATTAACGACTTGTTTGCTAACAATCTTTTTAGCGATATCTGTTCTCATGGCTTTAAAGCCACATTGTGTATCTTTAAAGTGGAGATGGAACTTCATATTAACAAGTTTACGGCAGCACCAACCGATAAACACTCTCAAGGCTGGTTGCTTCTTTTTGATGACACTGTCTTTAGCGTGTCTGCTACCGATAACCATGTCATAGTTAGGGGCTATTTCAATATATCTTTTTACTGCTTCTAAGTTGGTGGATAAGTCAGCATCCATAAACAAGACATAATCGCCAGTGGCATTTTCAATACCATATTTAACCGCACCACCTTTACCGCGGTTTGGTTCATATGATAAAGCTTTAACACCAGGAATAGATTCAATTATTTCCTTAGTGTTATCTTTACTACCATCATTGACTAAGATTAGTTCGTAATCTTGTTTAATAGTGTCTAAATAGTTTCTGATAGTCTCACTATTTTTAGCAATATCTTTGCTTTCGTTATAGCAAGGAACGACAATACTTAATTTCATACCCACCTATTTTACACAAGTAGGACATTTAATAAAAGTTAAATGTGCTATAATTATTTCACGCTTAATAAGGAGATGTATTCTATGAATCTTTCAAACTTAAAAGAACAATTATTAAAATATGGTGAAAAAATCGGTTTACAAGTCGAAGAAGAGAAAGCCGAATCCATTACTTTCCATACCCAGTTAACTGCGAAACAATATTTTATTAATACTGTATATTGTCGTTTTGTAGCCTATAAAGCAGGCACTATTCATTTATTCTTAACATTTGATGTCATTGAAAGAACATATGATAACTTATATCTCATCAATGCCTTTAATGAAAATAATCCATGGTTTAGAGCGTATATTACTAATCTCAATGATAAAGACTATTTAGAATTACATTACACTGCGATTTCTTTAATAGACGAAAAAGAAGTAATTACGACATTCGGCTATTTATTAAATGAAGTCTTAAGTGAAAACACAATGAAATTTCTTAAACCAATTTTAAATGGCGAAACAATCTAGAAAGCGTGACATACTCCCACCACTTAAAGAAGTGGGGGCTTCTTGCTCGATGACTCTAATGAGCCAAGCATAAACAAGCTATCCGGATGTGTCCTATCCTTTGTAAGTGTTTCAATTCCCTTACTTAGAATATTTTTCGCAGCGTTTATATCTCTATCATGAATAGATCCACATTTAGGACAAGTCCATCTCCTAATAGCGAGGTCTCTAGTGATAGAGTTTTTATAAGAACACTTAGAGCATAATTGGCTAGATGGATAAGTAGAAGGAACTTTTATTACTTTTCTACCATACCAATCAGCTTTATAAATGAGCATAGAAACAAATCTTGACCAGGAAGCATCAACGATACTTCTAGCCAGTTTATGGTTTTGTTCCATGTTCTTTACTTTCAAGTCTTCAATACAAATGATTTGGTTTTCATCAATGATCTTCTTTGAAAGTTTATGGAGATAATCATTTCTTTGGTTTTGAATATGCTTATGTAACTTAGCAACTTTGATTCGTTGTTTATTTCTATTACTACTACCTTTAACCATCTTAGAGAGTTTTCTTTGTTCTTTAGCAAGTTTATTCTGTGATTTAGTTAGATACTTATGGTTTTTATATTTCTTCCCATTAGAATCAACAATTAACTCTTTTAGACCTAAATCTAAACCAATAGAGGTATTAGATTCCTTTAATGGTTCGACATCGGTTTCAACTAATAAAGAAATATAGTATTTGTTATCAGTAGTCATAGAAACAGTAATAGATTTAATCGTACCGATAAAGTCTCGATGTTTTTTAATTCTGATACGAGGACATTTAGGAATAGAGATGTATCTATCGTTATTAGAAAACTTAATATTTCCGTTTATCATGTTGGTTGTATAGCTTTGATCATTTCTTTTACTTTTAAACTTAGGAAAACCTGATCTATGAGAAAAGAAAGCTTTAAAAGCGGTATTTCTATTTAATTGAGCATTACTTAAAGCCAAAGAATCAACTTCTTTTAAAAATGAATAATCTTCCTTATATGAAGCAGGAGTAATATTCTTGATTTTTCCTGTTGTTTTGTATGTCTCATTCATATCAGTAAGACACTTATAATAAAAGAAACGTACACACCCAAAACACTTAGCACAGAATACTTTTTGCGCATTATTAGGATAGATACGATATTTATAGGCTTTTCTAATCATATTCCCCTTTCTTAAGGAGAACAGCAATTATTATTCCCCTTGTGATTCGATATATTTT